>JBAUTA010000103.1:0-1736 GCA_049581985.1 Kovacikia sp. | reverse complement strand
TGCCCACTCTCTGGGAGAATTTCCAGTTCTAAATCATACGGTTACAGCCCAGAACTACCACCGGATCGACGAAGTTGCCCAATTTGGGCAACAGCTAGAAGCGCGGGTTTGGTTAAATCCTGCCTTTACTGCCCATAGCAATTACAATTCCAAGAAAAATCCTACGCCAGATATGGTGGCGGCGATCGAATCAACCGCCAGACGTTTTAGCAATGTTGGGTACAATAGGGCTGCGTTAGAATTCATTAAGGCAGGCGGCAACGACACTAGCAATCCCCGTTGTAAAGCCGTGGATGCAGTCATTGCGATTTCACCCCACGATGAGTTGTTATTGCCCTGCTATCACTTCGCTCAGACAGGCGTACCCATTAATGGCCGTCTATACGAGCTTTACAAAGAATCCGAAGTGGTTGAGGAATATCGCCAATCCCAGGGCAAACTATCGGTATGCGAAGGCTGCACCGTCTGGTGCTACCTGATTCCGAGTTTCTTCAAAGGTCTAGACAAATATTGGTTCTTAAATCAAGTAACTTATGCCGGAGAGTTCCTGGCCCGAAAACGATTCGTTCAACGAGCTAGAATCGCTTAGCTCTTTTCTTGCAGACTTATCCCAGTTGCCTGAGTCGGATGACGAGCCGGACAGTCAGCCGGAGCGGGATAGTCGCAGACGGAAAGCAGCCGCTGTTCTAGTCATCATTTGGAGTGGCACGATCGCCCTGCATCTAGTTGCGTGGGGATCTTGGTTTGTGCTGGGCTTAACAACCCTGATGGGAATTCATGCGGTCAGATTCTTGTTTGCCCGTCCGATTTCCGTACCAAAACCCCTATCGGATGAGGCCCTGGCAACCTCGCCCCTGGTATCAATCATGGTGGCAGCCAAAAATGAAGAGGCGGTGATTGGCAGACTGGTTAAAACCCTCTGTTCCCTAGATTATCCAACCTGCCGCTACGAGGTCTGGATCATTGATGACAACAGCACGGATAAAACGCCAGTCCTGCTCAAACAACTGACAAACCAGTATGAGCAACTGCGGGTTTTTCAGCGTCCAGAAGGATCGGTCGGAGGCAAGTCAGGTGCCCTGAATCAGGTTCTCCCCTTGACCAAGGGAGAGATTATTGCTGTCTTCGATGCCGATGCTCAGGTTCCCTCTGACCTGTTACGACGGGTCTTACCATTGTTTGAGCGCAACCGGATAGGGGCAGTGCAGGTCCGCAAAGCGATTTCCAACCTTTCTAATAATTTGTGGATCCGGGGTCAGGTAGCTGAGATGGCCCTTGACTCATTCTTACAACAGCAACGAATTGCGATCGGTGGAATTGGAGAATTGCGCGGCAACGGTCAGTTTGTTCGTCGCTCTGCCCTAGAACAATGCGATGGCTGGAATGAGGAAACCATCACCGATGACCTGGACTTGACCTTTCGTCTGCATTTAGCACGGTGGGACATCGACTTTATGATGTTCCCCGCAGTCGAGGAGGAAGGCGTGACACGGGCCCTATCCCTCTGGCATCAACGTAACCGTTGGGCTGAAGGCGGTTATCAACGCTACCTCGACTACTGGAAACCGATCCTACGAAATCGCATGGGCACCCGCAAAACCCTGGATCTATTCATGTTCTGGATTATTCAGTACGTTCTGCCCACGGCAATGGTGCCTGATTTACTGATGGCATTTCTTCGTAGCCGCCCGATATTGTTCACCCCCCTGACAGAACTTACAGTCCCTCTTTTTATT
>JBAUTA010000102.1:0-5570 GCA_049581985.1 Kovacikia sp. | reverse complement strand
AATGATATCAGCCTGATTGCGGGGCAGGTCGAGGGTAGCGTTTATTTTAATTTGCATCTGAGTATGGGGGAGCGAGGAGACGCTCCCCAGCCTGTAGGTGTCCTGATTAAGCCAGAAGTGAGCCTGGAAGTCTTGGCTGCTTTAGCAGAGGTTTACCGCGATTACACCCGCCAGCAAACCGATAGCATGCGCCCAAAACCTCGACTCAGGCAGTTTTTGGATGACTGGGGTGTGGAAGACTACTTGCAAGCGGTAGCGTCTCGTCTCCCCTTCCCTTTAGAACGGCGTGAAATTGCTTTTGATAGTTCATCCGCCCATTCCTATGGACATTTAAGTGTTCATCCCCAACGCCAGCCAGACTTTTCCTACATCGGTGTGGTGCTTCCCCTGGGGCGGTTAGAGGCGCAGCAACTGCGGGGATTGGCAGCATTGGCAGCCCAATCTGGTAACAGCACCCTGCGGTTAACCCCCTGGCAGAATCTGCTGATTACCGATATCCCAAATCAGCGGCTGGCTGATGTGCAGCAAAGTATTAAACAGTTGGGGTTGCAGACGTCTGCCCTGCATCCCTGGGGTGCGATCGTCGCCTGTTCTGGAACAACAGGCTGCAAATCCTCTGCATCCGATACCCAATCCCACGCCCTTCAGCTTGCGACCTATGTGGAACAGCAAATGGAGCCCGATCGCCCGATCAATATTCACCTTAGCGGATGCAAAAAGTCCTGTGCTCAGCACCATCCCAGCGATATCGCGCTGCTCGGTATGCTTCGGGAAGGCGGGGAAGCCTATCAAGTTTTTGTTGGCGGTAGGGGTTCAAAGTTTGGTCGTAACCTGAGTCAGGAATACTCGGTTGAACAACTGCCTGGCTTAATTGAGCATCTGCTGAAAATCTATCAAAATCAGCGAAAGAGTTCCGATGAGACCTTTAGGGAATTTGTTGATCGACAGCCGCCTTCCAGGTTAGACCAATTACTCGCCCAACCCCTTGACGATTCGCACCCCAATCCTTGATTGGATATTCCCACCCCTGATACCTGATACCTAACCAATGCCCGACTACATCCGTGATGGCACTGAAATCTACCGCCACTCTTTTGCCATTATTCGTGCTGAGGCAAATCTGGCAAGACTGCCTGCTGATTTGGAGCCGATCGCTGTGCGGCTGATCCATTCCTGCGGCATGACCGATATTGTTCATGATTTAGCCTATTCCTCTGATGCAGTTCAGTGCGGCAGAACCGCCCTCAAACAGGGTGCACCCATCCTGTGTGACGCTCAGATGGTGGCAAACGGCGTGACCCGCAAACGATTGCCTGCAAACAATGCCGTCATCTGTACGTTGAGTCAGCCGGAGGTGCCCGCGATCGCTGAAAAAATCCAAAACACCCGATCGGCTGCGGCATTGGAGCTATGGCGATCGCATCTAGAAGGCGCGGTCGTGGCGATCGGTAATGCTCCGACTGCCCTGTTCCGGCTTTTAGAATTGCTGCACGAAGGCGTCCCTAAACCGGCTCTAATCCTGGGATTTCCAGTCGGCTTTGTGGGCGCAGCAGAATCAAAAGCAGCCCTGGCAGCCGACAGTTGGGGGGTTCCCTTTCTAACCCTGCACGGTCGTCGGGGAGGGAGCGCAATGGCAGCCGCAGCCGTAAATGCATTAGCACAGGAGAGCGAAATATGACAGAATTAGGACGACTTTATGGCTTGGGCATCGGTCCTGGTGATCCGGAGTTACTGACCCTTAAAGCCCATCGAATTTTGACTTCTGTGCCTGTCATTGCCTATCCCACCCTGGAAAGTGGCAAGGCTTTAGCCCGGGCGATCGTGGCAGACTTTATCCGCCCGCAGCAGATTGAGATTCCGATGCCCTTGCCGTTTAGCGTAGAGCGATCATCCCAGCCCTACTATGACCTTGCGGCTGAAAAGATTGCCCAACACCTAACGGCAGGGCAAGATGTGGCGGTGTTGTGCGAAGGAGAACCGATGCTCTACGGCACCTTTATGTACATCTTTAATCGACTCTCTGGACGATTTCAGACGGAAGTGGTACCCGGAATTTCCTCGACCTATGCCAGTGCTGCCATGTTGGGTGCCCCCCTTACCTATCGCAATGATGTTCTCAGCATCATGCCTGCCACATTGGATGAGGGGACTTTGCGCGATCGTCTGGCTGTGGCCGATGCCGCAATTATCATTAAACTGGGTAGACATTTCGCCAAAGTCCGCACCCTTCTGGACGAATTAGGATTGCTCTCACGGGCACTGTACATCGAACGCGCCACCCTGCCTAACCAGCGGATTCACCCGATTGCAGAAGTAGATCCGGCGGAAGTTCCTTATTGGGCACTTATCCTGGTTCCCAGCCAGACACAACCACAATGAAACCGCCTGCTATTGTTATTCTCGGAGAAAGCAGTGTTGCGATCGCTCGCCAAATCCAGATAGCCTTACCAGCCGCAATCCTCTATGGGTTAGCTGAGCGGACCCAAACGGTCGAGATTCCCTACGTCAAATTTGGTGAGACCGTGCGGCAGTTGTTTGCTAGCGGAACGCCCATTGTCGGCATTTGTGCGGCTGGCATCCTGATCCGGACGCTGGCTCCCCTGTTGTCTGATAAACGGGCAGAGCCGCCGGTGATTGCGGTAGCAGAGGATGGGAGTGCAATCGTCCCCCTCCTGGGAGGGCTCACCGGGGCCAATGGGTTAGCGACCACGATCGCCCATGCCTTGAACACCAGGGCTGCCATTACTGCAACAGGTCAGCTACGATTCAATGTGGTCTTAGAAGCTCCTCCAGTCGGCTACCAGTTAGCCAATCCAGAACATGCGAAATCCTTCACGTCGGATTTGCTGGCTGGAGCCACGGTCAGATTATTGGGAAATGCACCCTGGTTGAGTCAAAGCAACCTGCCCTTTACTGCCGCTGGCACCCACATCATTGAAGTCAGCGATCGCCCTGTTGCAGGCAGCGCTACGCATCTGGTTTATTATCCGGTTTCTCCCCCCCCTGGTAAACTTGCCATCATCGGTACGGGGCCGGGAGCCGCCTGCTGGATGTCGCCAGAGGTCCGAGCAATTCTGCAATCTGCAACGGATCTGGTTGGCTACAAAACCTATTTGGACCTGGTTGCGGATCTCACCCCCGGTAAGCAGCGACATGAATCTGATAATCGGGTCGAACTCGATCGCGCCCGTCATGCCCTGGATCTTGCCGCAGAAGGGAGATCGGTCGTAGTCGTTTCCTCTGGCGATCCGGGCATTTATGCAATGGCAGCGGCAGTGTTTGAGGTGTTGGATCGGGAACCAAAACCGGAATGGCACCAGATTGAGATCCAGGTTGCCCCAGGAATTTCCGCCATGCAGGCAGCAGCAGCGGCGATCGGGGCACCCCTCGGACATGACTTCTGCGCCATCTCCCTCTCCGATATCCTCAAACCCTGGTCAATTGTTGAACAGCGAATTGCGGCAGCAGCACAGGCAGATTTCGTGATTGCATTCTACAATCCCGTCTCCAGCCAGCGAACCTGGCAATTAGCCGCTGCCAAGGACGTATTACTCCGGTGGCGATCGCCTACAACCCCCGTTGTTCTAGGGTACAATCTGGGGCGCACGGGCCAAACCGTGAAAGTCATCCCCCTGGAGCAGCTAACCCCTGCCCATGCAGATATGCGAACAGTCCTTTTGATTGGCTCCAGCAAAACTCGAACTATTCAGCGCTCCGAGGGAGAAGTCTGGGTCTATACGCCCCGCACTTATAGCCCTACGCAAGCGCGTTAGGACATTGGAATTAAAGAGGGTATGGGGGCTTCGCCCCCATCCAGGGGTTCCACCCCTGCACCCCGTCCTGATCTATAGGAGTAGTGCTATACCAGGATCAGGAGGAAAACGTGTAAACTCAATAGCAATCTCCCATCTGCGACCCATTCATGGACGTGATCACTGAGGTTCTTGGAACCCTGACAGATATTCAGTTCAAAGAGATCGATTCATTGGTTTTGACTTCAGAGGAGCGCTTGAGTCCCCACGGAGTTGTCTACACCATGGGCGGACGCCAGCTACGGATCTCCCTACCCCGCTCAACCGAATTATTGGATGGAGATGTGCTGGCGATCGATGGCGAGGTGGCGATCGTGGTGAAGGCAGCACCGGAGACTATATTGGTCATCTCACCAAAGAATCCCCTCGATTGGGGAATCACGGGGTTTAACCTGGGAAATTTGCATCGTCCGGTTCGCTTTACAGAGACAGCCATTCTGACCCCTGCCGATCCCATGGTCGCCAATTTGCTCCATCGTTTGGGAATTTCGTTTGAGCAGGAGATAATTCCTTTTGTGGGTCAACGCTCCAGCATCCAGATTGGCGAACATTCCCACGGGCATAGGGGATAAGGTGGGGGGATGGGCAGAGAGTTTTTCTTCTGACTCCCTTGGAGCCTGCCCCCCGTCATCCACTTCCCTTCCTTCTGCTCCCCTGGGATCATAGATTGACCGTTTACATCAAGGAGATTCTGAATGCGAAAACCTGTCCGAATTGGAATTGGCGGACCCGTCGGGTCGGGCAAAACGGCACTGCTTGACCAACTCTGTAAACGATTGCGCCAGCACTACTCGATCGCCGCCATAACCAACGACATTTTTACTAAAGAAGATGCCGAATTCTTGATTCGCAGCGGCGCTCTGACCAGCGATCGGATTCGTGGCGTAGAAACGGGCGGTTGCCCCCACACTGCGATTCGGGACGACATTTCCATGAATCAGTACGCGATCGATGAAATGATCCTGCTCCATCCCGATCTCGACATTCTGTTTGTTGAGAGTGGTGGGGATAACCTGGCAGCTACCTTTAGCCCGGAACTGGTGGATAGCCACATCTATGTAATTGATGTGGCAGAGGGAGACAAAATTCCCCGTAAGGGGGGACCCGGTATTACCAAATCACCCTTGTTAGTAATTAACAAAATTGACCTAGCCCCCTATGTGGGAGCCGACCTGGGAGTGATGGAGCGAGACTCTAGACGGATGCGGGGGAGTTGTCCGTTTATTTTCTCCAACCTGAGAACAGGAGAGGGGTTGGATGCCATTATCGACTGGATCGAATGTAATGGTTTACTGCTCGACAAGAGCAAGGTCAGATTCTCGGCTTCTAAAAGTTAGGAATTAAGGACAAACCAGCGAAAAAACGCTTCCCTTAAAGTAGAGTATGCAGGTATCATCGCCTAAGTCTGTCTTTTTTGTCGGAGCTTGTATAGGTTGATCCAAAAGCTTTTTGTGAGGGAATGATTTGAAATATTCCGCTCAGTAGTTTTTGGAGCGTCTCTTAGAGAGGGTTGCTTTCTCGTCGCTTATCCACTCTAGTAATGAAAAGTGCCGTAAGAATACTTACGGTAGCAATGTTAACGCCCATAACTTTTACTATCTGACATGCAGCTTGAAGATGTTTACCAGTATTTCCAAACTCCCCCCGTCACCTATCTCAATCAGGAGTTAGCAGTATGCTATGTTCTTTTTGTTTTATTGAGGGGAGATTCCTACGGTACCGAGTTAATCCTTTTACTTGAGCAAGATCATTCAACCT
>JBAUTA010000101.1:0-8941 GCA_049581985.1 Kovacikia sp. | reverse complement strand
CATTCAACTGTCCTGCTTTGAGCAGTTTAACAGGCTGGAAACCGCATTCTATCGTTGAGCGATTCAGTCATAAAACTCTCTGTCAGCTAAGATTTGAGCACAAATGTCTCATAATGAGAATTGCTGGAGTGGAGGTATCAACGTTGTACAAAACCCCTGGGCATGCTTCACTCAGTGCTAGGAAAAACGCATGCCCTCAAAGAAAGAAAAATTGTGTGGGGTAAAATCATGATAGAGCAATATAAAATTTACATGGATGTCTGCTGTCTCAACCGCCCGTTTGATGACCCAGAACAAGAACGTATTCGCCTCGAAGCGGAAGCTATCCTATCAATTCTGCAACAGTGCCAGAATCACCGATGGATCCTAATGAATAGTGATGCTATTGAGTTTGAATTGGAGCAAACTCCCGATCTCGAAAAAATAGAACAATTGACTCCTCTGTTAGCTGTTGCCCAGAAGAAAATATATTCAAACGAAGCAATTGAACAACGCGCAGCAGCTCTAATCAATGTAGGATTTAAGCTCTATGATGCGCTTCATATTGCTTTTGCAGAAGCAGGTAAGGCCGATATTATGCTAACAACAGATGATCGCCTTTTGCGTAGAGCTTCAAGATATAGAGAAATGATAAAAATAATAATTGAAAACCCAGTGACATGGTTTATGAATGTAACCCAGCCCAAAGGAAATAATAATAATAATGACGATAACTGAACTCAAGAGAAAAGGTTTTCAAGCATTGGTTGATGCACTCGGCTACGCTGATGCCATCAGATTCCTACGACAGTATGATTCAGGGCAGGGTGACTACACACAAGAACGTCATCAGTGGCTTGATCCGCTCACTCTCGATGATTTCAAATCCTACGTCAAGCGCAAGCGTGGACAAGAAACCTCGAAAGAGGGCTGAGGATAACTAGATCTACCGCTTTGCTAGCAGCTCTGAGCTTTTGGAGTTAAGAGCTGCTGCCCAATAAACTGCAAAGATTTTGGTTTTGATAGTTATATAAGTCTTCCAGTCTCGAGCGTTTCTTTGCGTCTGTGACATTGGTCATCAGGATTTTAAGCTTGCTCAACGCCTCCTCAGCCTTGCCATGCCATAAAGTCCATTTGACCCGCTCTAAGATGTCTTTGAAGGCTTCTTCCACAGTCACCCGGACATTCTGAAACTTCTTGGCAATGTAGAACCAGTCCAAAATGCAGATGAGTTGTTGGCAATGTGGCAACAGGCTCAAGATGGCAGCCCGCAATTAAGAGCCTTATCGGCGAGAGCGGTGACCACTGTATTCTCAACCATTCCCTGCTTACGCGCTGCATTGAGGAGATAGGTTTTCATCGTTGCCAGGTCGTCATCCTGAGCCGAGAGGACGCAGCTTTTGCTCAACGACTATCCAGAAAACGCAACTAGCCTGATAATGTTTGTAAACTTCCAGCCCGATGACATCTTTAACTAACCGTATCCAGTTTGAACCAGCCATTTTCCATCTGCGATCCCACGACATCGACAAAATTAACGACGTGCTTCGTAGCAATCATTGGCAACCACAACTGATTCAACTGGAGCCAGGTTTGCTGGATTCTCAATACCTGATTGCTAACCTGGGAGGGATCCAATTTGCTAGAGTCACCATCAATCTAGCGTTGCTGCATCGGAGTGTGTCGCCCCATCACACCATCACCTTTGCCCTTCCGCTTGGCACACAGCCTAACTGCACCTGGTGTGGTCACCCCATCTCTCCGCAGCAGATTGTAGTGCATCAAGCCAACCGGGAAGTAAATCTATTGGGCAAAGGCCCTAAAGATTTAGCAGTTGTTACGCTAGACGTGGATGATTTTCTCGTAGCCGCAATGCCAGAGGATCAGGCACTGTTGGAGCAGCTACTCTCGGAGAAAACCTATCTTCTTTCTGTCAATCGGATGGCAGTCCTGAGGCTGAGCCATTATCTCAAGGAAGTGTTTGCTCTGGTTCAAAGCCAGCCGAACAGAGCCACTCATCCGTTCATGCAGACAATTATTCGGAAGGATTTTCTGCCGCTGCTCCTGGAATGTTTGGGCACTAGCCAATCCGTCCCAGAATCAGAGCTTTCGAATCGGTATCAGCTCGTCAAACAGGTTGAAGCCTACATGCTGAATCATCTGGATCAGCCTCTGACGCTGCAAGACCTTTGCGCAATGACTGGCTCTTCTAAGCGCCGCACCCTGCAAACGGCCTTTCTAGAAGTGTTTGGCATCAGTCCGATGACTTATCTTAAAATCCAGCGCCTGCATGGGGTGCGCTGTCAGTTAAAGGCAGCACATCCGCAGACAAAGACAGTCGTGGGCATTGCGACTCGCTGGGGCTTCTGGCACATGGGCCATTTTTCTCGCGATTACAAACGGATGTTTGGCGAGTTACCCTCCCAGACCCTCAGACGGGTCTGAACCCTATTTTAGGTGTGACGTGTTTTCTTTTTGCACCATGTTCAGATAGGGAATTCCCACAAATGCGCTCATCAAGACATAAGTGATGATGGGAGCGGAATATAGCGGAATATATTTGTAGCATATGCAGGATTTTAAGCTGCTATTCCGAGTGCAGATAGGACAGCCGCTTCCAAGTCTTGTACTTGTAATTGCCTATCGGCGAGTTTTACGACAACACCGCCCGGGAAGGCCGACCGAGCAACTTCGATACTTCTGCCGTCTGGGGTTTGGTTAAAATTGGAGGAGCGCCCCCCACAGGTCGGTCTGCGGTTCCCGCGGGCTTTTAGGTATCATGAACTGAGGTGGTGATCGAGTAACATAACTTTTCCGAGAATAAACCTATGCGTAGTCAAGTCGAATTTAAGGTTTCTGCTCCACCATTTCGCTGGGATGAAGCTGGGGGTATTCGCATTGGTCAGAGCCGAGTTACCCTCGATAGCCTTTTAGCCGCATATCATAGTGGCGCTACACCTGAAGAAATTGCGGTTCAGTATTCTGTTCTCCATTTAGAGGAAATATACTCAGCGATCGCTTACTACCTTAGTCATCGTCAGGAAATTGATAGTTACTTAGAGGAACGTCACCGAAAATCTCAGCAACAACGCAGTGAATTTGTCCAGCAGTATAACTTGGCTAATCTTAGGCAGCGCTTGCTCGATCGTTATTAGCCTCAAGGGGAACTAGCAGCTAGTGCGTTTACTAACTGATGAGAATTTCAACGGTTCGATATTGCGAGGCTTGATTCGACGCTTACCTAAGTTAGATGTTGTTCGTATCCAGGATGTAGGTTTAATTCATGCGGATGATGCCACTATCCTGGAGTGGGCAGCCAATAAACAGCGAATTTTGCTTACCCATGATGTAGCAACAATTACTGTTTATGCCTATGAGAGAATCAAAAACGGATTACCCATGCCCGGAGTTGTTGAAGTTACAGCGGATCGCGCCTCCGTGATACACATCTAAAACCTCATAATCCTTTCTGAACGAAGTTCTCAGTCATTGCAAGTGTACCTCATAAAGCTGGGATCCGCTGTATTGCAACGGCTCCAATCGGGCAGATCATTGACGACTTGTATTTATTCGTTTGTTGCAGTCAGTCAGACGAATATGAAGGTCAGATTCTTTTCATTCCCTTTCCCTCAGGGTAAGCGCATCATATTTTTTAAAACACTTGCTGGATAAAGATTTTACGAATTGTTAAGCTTTGCGACCAAAAAGTCAAAGCCTTGCTGGACAAAGCTTCCAGAATTTAGATGCGCTTACTCAGATAACAGTGGTTGACTAATGAACTTTCATCCATTAGCATTCAGACGTTTTGAATGAGCAGAATTACAATGAGAATTTTAAGTCGTCTAAGTGTTGCGACACTGGCAATAACAGCCTCATTAGTTAGCTTGGCCTCTCCGAGTCCAGCTCAGATGATGGAGCCCAATAGTCCTAGTAGTCCTAGTAGTCCTGAGCCCCAGCAATCATCTCCTCCTCCTCCTACTACTACTACTGAAATTACCTTTACTGATATCAGCGGAAATGTTTATAAACCGGAAATTCTAGAGGCAGCCAGCCTAAAGATCATTCAAGGCTTTCCCGATGGCACCTTTCGTCCTAAACAAGCAGTCACAAGAGAACAAGCAATCTCGATGATTGTTGATGCTTTGAACACCGTAGTACCAATCGATGTCAACGAAAAACCTACGCGTCGCGCTCGACCCTATCTAGATATCAAACCTGATCGTTGGAGTGCAGCAAAAATCAATTGGGCGCAATGGAACTTTTCAGTCTTACAGGCAGGAACCTATACAGGTAATTTTCGACCGACTGATCCTATTAAAAGATCTACATTGATTAACTTCCTCCGCTCGGCAGCGGAAAACCTGAAACTGAAACTGGGACGCACATCCTCCTATCTAAACCCCACTCAAAAACCGGTCGTATTCTCAGACGTAGCGGGTATTGACAAGCAGTTGACGGAGCAAATGTCAGCCTATTGCGGAATTGCATCTCCTCTCAATGAGAAGGGGAACAAGTTTGCTCCCGATCAACCAGCCGCCCGCGATTATACAGCAGCAGCAATTGTGCGAACCCTTAAGTGTGTAAAGAACGATAAGAAATAAGCCCAGCACTCAGGAATTTTTGGCTCTTCAAGGATCGGTATGCTGGAGCAGATTCATTCAACGAATCTGCAAGGTTTTCAGCCTTCTGGGAAACAGAAAAGTGTTTTTATTGAACATTTGCCTATAGAATCCTACTAAGAGCCAAATTTTTTATCTTTTCACAACTCAATCACACAAAAATTTATGAACGTCTGGAAAGCGCCTATCTCATTGTCATTGTTTGCGATTTGTATCGTAACCTTCACGACACCCTTCAAAGCTGCGGCCCAAGCCCCTCCTGAATCCCCTATTTTTCCTCAGGAGCAACCGGAGGCGATCCTCAAAAAAGCATGTACTACATTAAGTGCAAAACAAGCGTTTACTGCTGATGTCGATGTCACGTACGACAATGTGCTGGATTCCGGCGAGAAAGTTCAGTACAGCGGCTTTCAGCAGCTATGGGTAAAACGTCCTAACCAGTTCAGGGCAGACTACACGGGCGACGAGCGTAACACCAATTTCTATTACGATGGGAAAACTTTCACGCTGCTTGCGAAAAAATTGAACTTGTTTGTTACCAAGCCTGCACCTTCTACCCTCGATGCTACCGTTGCCGGAGTTGAGGAAAAGTACAACGTTGATATTCCCCTATCTAACTTGTTAGTTAGCGATCCTTGTAAGATAATCATTCCCAAGATAAAGAAGTCTTTATACGTGGGGTTTGACCTAGTGAATAGGGTTCCTAACTATCATTTTCTATTCACCCAGGAGGATAAGGACTTTCAGGTTTGGATTAGCGACAATCCCGAGGCAGTTCTTCAAAAAATTGTGATTACGTACAAGGACCTACCCGGCGCGCCTCAATACACAGCAGTTCTTTCCAACTGGAATTTCAATCCGCAGATCCCTGCCGACACATTTAACTTCAGCCCACCCAAAGGTGCAGGCAAAATCGAGTTCCTTCCCTCAGAAATTAAGAAATAAGATGATGAAATTTTCTACACGGCACACCTTTCTTACTTTGCTTATAGTTCTTTTGTCTGTCAGCATGCTTCCTCTGGATGCCAGTTATGCTCGTGGTGGTGGAAGAGGCGGAGGTGGAGGTGGAGGTGGAGGTGGAAGAGGAGGCGGCGGTGCTGCTGCTGGAAGAGGAGGAGGTGGTGGTGCTGCCGCTGGAAGAGCGGGTGCTTCTCCGCGCGTCAACAGCAACGTCAACTTACAGAATCGCGGTAATATCGATCGCCCCAATGTGAATACTAGCGATGTCAATCGCGCCAATGTTAATCGTGCCAATGTGAATACTAGCGACGTCAATCGTGCCAATGTTAATCGTGCCAATGTGAATACTAGCGATATCAATCGCGCCAATGTTAATCGCGGCAATGTGAATGTTGGGAATACCGTGAACGTCAACAGTGGCTATCGTGGCGGCGGTTGGAATGGTGGTGGCTACTATACGCCACCGGGATGGGGGTTAGCTGGCCTTGCAACTGGTCTGGCGATCGGTGCAACCCTAACTACTCCCCCACCCTACTACACCCCAGTAGTTGTGGAAGGGAATAACTATATATACTCTGACGGTGTTTTTCTGCAGCCAAGCGGCAGCTCTTACGTTGTGATCAAACCTCCAATTGGTGCCGTTGTACCTTCTATACCCGACGGCTGCACGACAACGGACATCGGTGGAGTCGTATACTACGACTGCAGCGGCATCATCTATCAACCCTTCTATCAGGGCAGCAATATAGTTTATGAAGTTGTCCGCTACTAGGATCTTGATATTCCCGGTTGATAATGATGAGAAATGATTACGTGCTTAAATCCTTTGCCAAGCGGGCTGCGTCCTTGATGCTTTGCAGCCTTAGCATTGTTATCTCCACGCTTCCTGGCTTAATTCAGGAAGCACGAGCAAATGAATTCAGATTGGCT
This sequence comes from Kovacikia sp., assembly GCA_049581985.1. Classification (GTDB taxonomy): domain Bacteria; phylum Cyanobacteriota; class Cyanobacteriia; order Leptolyngbyales; family Leptolyngbyaceae; genus Kovacikia. Next base: position 2,453 of record JBAUTA010000101.1, on the reverse strand, counting down.
CCCATCCAACTTGCACAATCACTCACTCCCGAAAAACTACGTGTGAACCCTGGAGAAGTTCCTTTGACCGGAACCATTCAGATCAACAGCTCCATCAAGGGTAAGTTGACAAACAGCGATTATCGATTTGAAGGTAGACGCTATCACAAATATCAGTTCAGCGGTGAAGAAGGGAAATTGATGCGGATGACGGTTGTGGGTGCCAACATTGATCCCAATCAACCGACGACTCGGTTTAATATTAATTCAACACTGGTCAATCCAGTTTTGGTGTTGGTAGCTCCGGATGGGCAGATCATTGATCAGCAACCCGCTGAAAACAATCTTTCCTTTGCACGCATTCGGATGACTTTACCTGCAACCGGAACCTATAGCCTGCTGGTCACCAGTGTCAGTCCTCAAACAAACGGGAACTACAGTTTAACGGTTGAACGGTTGAAGCAAGATGGTTCCAACACGGTGGATCAGTAAGGCGGTTTTCAGAAAAAATACCAGTAGAAATGCGACAACGATTGCCAAAGGGGCTACGGAAGCCTAACTCATGGCCTCAGCACCACCGACAATTTCCATGATTTGCTGAGTGATACTCGCTTGACGGGCTTTATTGTACTCAATGGTCAAGGTCCCAATCAGTTTCTTTGCGTTGTCAGAAGCAGCGCTCATCGCCGTCATTCGTGCGGCCAGTTCGCTGGCGGAAGCTTCCTGCAACGCCCGCAGAATTTGATTGTTTAGGTAGAGCGGTAGTAACGAATCCAAGATTTGGGCAGGGTCTTGCTCAAAAATCATGTCTTGGGGAATTTCTTGCTTTTGCACTTGGACCTTTTCACGGCTCACCTCAAAACGACCATCCCTGCTAGTCAGCTTAAAGATTTCATCCTCAGGAGAGAGTCCTTTTGGGTCGAGGGGGAGCAACGTCTGGAGTGAGGGTCTCGCCGCAATCAAAGAGATGAACTTGGTGTAGACCATCTCTACCCGGTCGATTTCTCCGGATAGGAAGATACTCAGGAGATCATCCGCCAGCATCCCAGACTCAGCCGCTGTAGGAACCTGGGGTAAGTTGCCATAGGTTTTATCAACCTGATCTGCAAAAGCGGAGCGGCGAAAGAAGTTAATGGCTTTGTTTCCAACTGGATAAATTTTGAAAGCTAGTCCTTCCTGCTGCAATTCACGAATTCTGGTGACGGCTTGCCGGAGGATGTTGCTGTTATACCCTCCACATAATCCCCGGTCTGCACTAAAAACTAGCAGGGCTACGGTTTTTACTTCTCGGGTAGCCAACAGCGGGAGGTCTACGTCTTCAAACTGCAAGCGAGACTGAAGACGATAAAGCACGGCTGCAAGCTTATCCGCAAAGGGTCGAGTGGCAAGAACTTGTTCCTGCGCACGACGCACTTTGGCGGCGGCCACTAGACGCATAGCTTTCGTAATTTTCTGAGTGTTGTTTACACTTTTGATACGGTCCCGAATTGCCCTTAGATTCGCCATAACCTCTACCCACGCATTGCTTTAGCTTGCCTTAAGAATGTTAACACGGCTTTGCTTCGGCATTTTGTTTTGGAGAACAATGAAGTGCTATGGATCGGTCTGGCTTTCGGGTTTTGCCTCTTGGTCCCCAAAATTGTAAGCGAACGAATCGTTAGTTAGTTTGGAAGTTGGGTAGGCGGGTCTTGCAGCCCCGGTTCAGGAAACCACCTATACCCCAGGCAGCGCACTCAAGGGAGCGAGTGACCTCCGGTTGTTTGGTGGTTGTGTAATCGCAGGAGACATAGCCGTTGTTATCGGTGTCATAGGTCTGACAACTGACTCCATTCACTTCATCTTTGAGTACCGAGGCAACATATTCTTTTAGCTCACCTTCGGCATAGCTTTTCCCAAAGAGAAACTGTCCGATGTTTTTACCAGCCGTGAGCAGAAAGATCCCAGAGCCGATGACGACTACGAGCAGACCAACCAGGATAAGGGGAAATAGTTTCATAGGGTACTAGGGTAGCAAATCTATTGGGCGTAGCCTAAAACAGCACGGTTGGCCAGTAGCCCCATAATATCAAGATTGTGTTACTACCTATTTTGATGGCCCTCTGCAAAATTTCCAGGGGTATGGGTAAAATAAGTTGCTGGATGCTGGTGTGGCGCAACGGTAGCGCAACTGATTTGTAATCAGTAGGTTGCAGGTTCGAATCCCGTCACCAGCTAGCAAGCTTTCAGTCATATAAAAGCCCTTGCAGAGAGTAGTTCAAGCCCTGATGTGGACTTTTCTGGTGGCCCATCCTGGTGTGATCCAAAGATAAATCTAAACAGAGCCTTAAATTTCCAGGAACCTAGGCGCTAACTGCGATGATGTAAAGCCTATGAAAGCCCGTAAACGCATTGGTATTTTGACAAGTGGAGGCGACTGTGCCGGATTAAATGCTGTCATCCGCGCGGTTGTCCATCGAGCTATCGGTACGTATGAT
>JBAUTA010000100.1:0-3586 GCA_049581985.1 Kovacikia sp. | reverse complement strand
CATCCAGTAATTGCTCAGTCACTTTGTAATAAAGCGATAGATATGCAGTAGCCTGTTGCCGCAGAGTAAAACTCTTCACAACTGCTTCTCTAGCCTGTTGAGATAAATTGTGGTGACGGTCTGAATCCTCCAAAACCCAGCGAATTCCTTGAGCTAGGTCATCTACTTCATAAGGTTTAGCGAGATACCCCATCTGTTGATGGCTAATCAAATCAGGCATTCCACCAATATTAAAGGCGACACATGGGGTTCCACAAGCCAGGGCTTCCATAACCGTATTCGGCAAATTATCTTGCAGGGACGGAGCAATAAAAACATCAGCTGCGGAATAAGCAAGTGCCAGTGTCACTTCATCTTTGAGTTTGCCTAAATAGTGGGTCTTTAAACTAACTGAAGCTAAGGGATCAGGTTCAGACATTCCAAAAATAACGACTTCTGGAGTTTGATCCCCTAAAAGATTGCTGATTTTCTGCAAAGCCGCTTCTAACAAATGGAACCCTTTGCGGGGATCATTGGTTCCATAACTTGCGCCAAATAATAGTAATTGTCGATCGTTGGGCAAATTCAAAATTGAACGAGCCAATTGACGGTTGATTGGCTTATAAATTTCCACATCTAATCCATTGGGAATGACTTCGACCGGAAATTGCTTCAACAGTGAGCTAGAGTCTGCACATTGCTTCAACCATTTGCTTGGGGTCACAATGGAAAGATCTAAATTTTTCCAGCTACGAGCCTTACGTTCCCAGACCCAGCGAGACAAATCCCAATCGGATTGGCTACCAAGTTGAGGACACTGTCCACAATTTTTTTCATAGCGATCGCAATCCTGACTGTAGTGACACCCCCCTGTAAATGCCCACATATCGTGTAGAGTCCATACCAGGGGTTTATTGAATCGTTTGAGAAGTTCGATCGGAACAAATCCATGTCCAATCCAATGGAGGTTAATGACATCCGGGTTATAGTAATGGATATCTGATAAGATTCGACGCGGTACCCATTGTAGAGAAAAGGTGGTTTTTGCCCGTTTGGAGTAAAGCTTTAATGGAAGTAAATCAACTCTTTCAGAAAGTTTAAGCTTACTGGATACTACACCTAACAGCTTTTTAGTTGTAATAACTGTCTTATCGTCACTGGATTTTGATTGGACAAAGACCTTAGAAGCAATGTCAAGCTGTTTTAGTCCTCGATGTAACCTATAAGCAGCACGACCGGCTCCGTCAGTATCATATAGTGTGATGTGTAAAACATTCATAAGGGCTGGACTCCAGTAAAATTCTTGCTTAGCAGAAATCTTGTAATTGATAAACTTTTTATTCTCACCAGTGGTCTAATTCAGTGTTTGTTATATAAAGTAGTTTTACCATCCCATTACCTCAGCACGGCACCATTGAGCATAGACGCTGATTCCCCTCTGCAAGCTTACTTCAGGTGTAAAGCCGAACTGTTTTATGTTCGTTATATCAGCTTTCCAGTTGAGTGGATCACCTGCTCGGATAACACCATCAAACTCAATCGCAATGTTTCGCTCCAAATGCTCAAGCACTAAGTTTGACAACTCTTTAATCGTTGTTTCGACACCGCTTGCCAGATTGTAAACCTCTGCTTGGCAAGGACCATGCTTAGCTAAGACATAAATGGCTTTTCCAATGTCTCGAACATGAATAAAATCGCGGCTTTCAGTACCCGTTCCCTGCAATTTCAAGATCGGTTGCGTCAACGCTTTATGACACATATCCCAAAGCACCTGTCGCCTTAATCCAGGACCGTAAGCAGAAAAAATACGGACGATCGATGTTGGCAAACCATAAATCTTAGAAAATTCAGCGCAAATCTGTTCGCTCATGAGCCGATGAAAGCCATAGGGAGAAATGGGTTGGGGGGTTTGACTTTCACTAATCGGCAGGGTCTTGGGATTGCCATAGACCGCTGCACTAGAAAGGTAGATCAGACGGCACTGCGGCGCATACAGGCGTAAAGTATTGACCAGATTAAACGTAACATCCACACTGGCGCTGAAATCTTGGTCTGGCTCGGTGACTGAAAGATTGACCGATGCTCTTGCCGCACAATGAATACAGACGTGGGGTTGGATTTGTTGAACTAAGTCAGCCAAGTGATCGGAAGGCAACCTTAACTGCTGGTAAAGAGATAGGCTTTGCATGGGGGCATTTTCACCCGGACGAGTCCCCAGGCCAATGACATTCCATCCTTCCTCTGCAAATTGACGAGCAACGTAGCGCCCAATAAAACCCGCTACACCAGTGATTAAAACTGTTTTCAAGCTTAATATCCCCTTCTCCTGTGCGATAATTCTTAAGCTATGGAAATACTGCCATAACGTCCTTAAACATTTGATGAATGCGATCGCTCTGAGCTTCAAAGGAAAAAGATCGGTGAACCTTTTCCATGTTCGATCGAAAAACACTTAACTTCTGAGAATCCTGTAATGACTCAACTAGATCATCCACCTGATTAAACATGAAGCCAAAAGGGGTTTCTGCCCAGTATTCATGAACGAATTGGCTGGTTTGACTCACGACAATTGGACATATAGATGTGAGAGCAAATGCGAATCGTGTAGACAAACACCTGGCAGAACGTCGACGATTTGTACCATTATTCTCCTTATAAATTATAAGGTGGGCATCAAATTGGGAAATATAGCTTGAGAAGCGACCACCCAGGAGATCGGCATTGGAAAAAACAGGATAATGATGCAACCCATTAATTCCTTTCAAATCAGCAATGGGGTTGACAAAAACATGAACCCCCTTTGAAGCTAATAATGCTAAAAACTCGCCCAGAGCATCCTTTGCATAATTATCATAGCGCCGATTCCAAAGTTTCCCAGCATTTCCTGTAAAGATAATATGCGGTTTTTCATCAAATCGTTCAAGCTTCAAATCTTCGGTAATACCGACATCTTTAGAGCAGAATGCAGATTCAAAGAAAGGATGTACCATCACTAAGTGAGGCTTTTTCATCGCTGTAACAATCTGGCGACAAAATGCATCCCGCATTGCATTTGAATAAAAGATGTAGCCATCAATTAATCGATCGCTCATTCGGTAACGAAGAATATGTGACAATTCACTCAATAAATGTGGTGCATTGGGATGAGCATCAATCAGCAAAACTGCCTTTGCTTCTGGAAAAAAGGGCGCAACCTTCTGAAGTGGTTTGAGTGCGGGGATCGATTCCCAGCAAAATAAAATATCAGGCTGGCCTCCCAAGGTAGAGACAATTATTTGATGCAACGATTCTGATAACTCGCCAAAGAACTGAAAAACGCAAGCACCATCATTAATTCCCCAATCACGCAACTGCTGATTTGTCAATTCTTGCTCTTCCCAATACAGAGTAACCACGGAATGCCCCAGTCTCCTTAACCCATTAATCCAGTTACCACACATCGGATTTCGCAAGGCAATAGGGCCGGGAAGAACCAATATTTTAAGTGGTTGCATGAGAACTCCATCGATGACTATAAGGATTTGATAGAATAGAACCAGTGTGAACCAGACGTATAATTAAGATTATTAATCCGCCAATTCAAATCTGAAGTGCAACACCTAGAAGT
>JBAUTA010000099.1:0-4157 GCA_049581985.1 Kovacikia sp. | reverse complement strand
GGTTGTAGGTTGTGCGCATGGGGTTTCCAAACTTTTAACAAACACAGGACAATTTTTTTGATCAGAAGCTTAAAAAATATCAGCTTTCTTTCCCGCTGATTAATAAGCCCCCGCACGTCATTTTAAGCTGGATTGGGTGCAATCTGTCGCTTAAACAAACTCGCTTTCTGGCAAAAAGCCATAGCAAAGGGCAATCGGCGAATTTTCGATGCCATTCATCGGACATTCCTTCCGTCCACACTGGGTGCAGTTTGACTGAGTTGGGAGGACCAGTTCCACTGCCGGATATACGCTAATTCCCTGTCGGATAAATCCCTGAGCTTCCAACTCTGAAATTCTGTTGCAAATCAGAATTGCCTGCTGAATTTTCAGAACCTCACGTTGATAGTTAATCTGTTTCAGGGTTTCTCCAAACCCTTGATCGTCGGGTTTAATCAGCACCAGCACCTTTTGCGACAGATTGGCAAAACAGATGGGTTTATCCTGCTCAAAAAAGTCTTTGTACTGAATGGTGAAGGTGCCATCCGGGTAGTGCAGGGTACGAATGTGTCGCAGGAAAGGGATGGAAAAATTTCCATGGAGGTCGATCGCATACCACCAGGACTTGTACCAGGCATCCCGCGGTAGTCGCAAAATCTCTTCAATTTGGGATGGCGCAAATCCCGACTCCGATAGCAGGGAAACCGTGGGTGCCAGGGAGAGGTTCTGCCCCAAAGTTTGCATTTCCGATTCATGCTGGGTTAGTCTTGCCATCTCCCGGCTCTCGCGGCTCCACCCGCCTCCCAGGGGTTGGGATTCAGCGGATTGGGGTGGAGGGGCCAGCACACATTTGCTGACCTCAATCTGCAAAATGGCGTCCGCTGCCTGTTGATTTCCCACGGGTACTCCCACTTCGGTAGAAATTGCCCCAATGTGTCGCCGTTCAATCGCGGCAGGAATGCAGGTTGTCAGGAGAGATCTAAGCAGATGGGGATCGGCGATCGCCAAGGCAATTTGAATCTGGTCACGAAAATCTCCGACCTCAACCTGATCTTTCACTTGGTAAAACAGAGGGTTATTCGGCATGGGAAACCTCTCGTTTGGCAATCAGGTCAAGTGGAACGTGCAAATCAAAGCATGGATCTGTCCATTATTGTGGCAGTAGTCGGGGATTCTTTGGCTTCTACTGCATTTCTTTTAATAAATCCGAGGCAGATCCGAGGGTAGAAGAGATTGCCATCCTGCCCTTTCTTGCAGTTTTTGCCTGCCTCCCTACTCCCTCGCTATTTCCATCAATATTCGCTGGGAACTCTGCTCAGGGCTGTCTGGCGCAGGCCGACGCTGAATATATTTGCCATCAGGCTGAAGATCCCAGGCTTGCCTGTTGTCTGCCAGCATGACCCCTAAAATTTCTTCTAAATCCTTGGTGATCGCCCGATCCTCGATCTGAACGACCGCTTCCACCCGGCGATCTAGATTGCGCGGCATCCAGTCGGCACTGCCAATGAAAACCTCCTCCTGCCCCTGGTTGTGGAAGTAGAAGATGCGGGAATGCTCCAGAAATCGCCCCACAATGCTAACCACCCGGATATTTTCACTGACGCCCGGTAACTGCGGTCGCAGGCAACACATGCCCCGAATAATCAGATCAATTTGGACCCCTGCCTGAGACGCTTGATAGAGCGCAACAATAATGGCAGGATCAACCAGGGCATTCATCTTGGCAACAATGCGGGCATGGCTTCCTGCCCTGGCATGGTCAATTTCCCGGTGGATCAGGGTCGTCATGCGATCGCGCAAACTTACGGGAGCAACCAGCAGCTTACGATAAACCTGCTGGCGGGAATAGCCCGTTAGATAGTTAAACAAATCAGTTAAATCAGCGCCCAAATCTTCCCGACAGCTTAACAGCCCAACATCGGTGTAAAGTCGAGCGGTTTTTGGATTGTAATTCCCTGTGCCAATGTGGACATAACGACGAATTCGCCCTTCTTCCCGCCGCACAACCAGCACAACTTTAGTGTGGGTTTTTAGCCCCACCAGACCGTAGACAACATGCACCCCTACATTTTCCAGCTTGCGCGCCCAGTTAATATTGTTTTCCTCATCAAAGCGCGCTTTTAATTCAACCAGGGCAGACACTTGTTTACCGTTTTCTGCGGCTGCGATCAAAGCATTGACGATCGGAGAGTCGCCCGATGTCCTGTAGAGGGTCATCTTAATTGCCAGCACATCCGGATCGTGGGCTGCCTGAGTAATAAAGCGTTGCACCGTGTTCGTAAACGAATGATAGGGATGGTGAACCATCACATCGTGCTTACGAATGACCGAGAAAAAGTCTTCCTCGATTTCGACCTGACTGGGTTCGAGACTGGCATCGGTGACCCGCCGCAGTTGGGGAGGAACGGTAGACGTTCGCACGGGATCCTTGAGTTCGGGCAAAGGCAGATCCATCAGGGCAAACAGATCCCGCAGGCAAAGCAGTCCCTCGACTTCATAAATATCGTCTGCGCCCAGATCCATTTCCTGACGCAACATTTCTCGCACATTTTCTGGAGTAGAAGCATGGACTTCTAACCGCACGATAGAACCCCCAAATCGGCGTTTTCGCAGTTCCTGTTCGATCGCCAGCAGCAAATCATCCGCCTCATCCTCTTCCAGCTCCAGATCTCCATCGCGGGTAATCCGGAAAGGGTAATATTCCTGCATGTTCATTCCAGGAAACAGGGCCTCCAGGTTATGAGCAATCACCTGCTCCAGGGGCACCGCAGTCCAGACCGCAGGGATTTCCTTCTGCTGAAACCGCAATTCTTCTGGCAAAGGCAAAAAGCGAGGCAGAATATTAGGTACCTTAACCCTGGCGTACAAATCTTCCCCCGTCACCGGATCCTTAATCACCACTGCCAGATTGAGGCTGAGATTAGAAATATACGGAAAGGGATGACCTGGGTCAATTGCCAGGGGGGTCAGCACCGGGAAAATTTGCTCCTCAAAATAGTGTTGCAAATAGGTGCGCTGTTCCTGATTGAGGTCAATGTAGTCCAGGATATGAACGCCTTTGGCTGCCAGCTGGGGACGCAACGCCTGCTCAAAATGGCGGTGTTCTTGAGTCACCATCGGTCGTAACCGTTGGCTGATCAGATCTAACTGTTCCTGCGGGGTGAGGCCATCTGCCGAGAGTTTCGTAACATTGGCTTCTACCTGCTGTTTTAATGCTGCCACCCGCACCATGAAATACTCGTCCAGGTTAGAGCTAAAAATTGCCAGGAATTTTAGCCGCTCTAGCAGCAGAGTGCGTGGATCAAAGGCTTCATGCAAAACCCGGTTGTTAAACTCTAACCAACTTAGTTCACGATTGAAGTAGTATTGCGGATCCGCTAGATTGAGGTCTTCTGCAACCGTCGGTGTCTTTTTGCGCCTGGGCATTGAGGGAGGAATGGAGAAAGGACGAGGAATGAGCTTTAGGGGTCTGCTGTCATTCTAAGCGCAAAAAGTAGAGCAGTCGCGAAGCATGGTCGATCATTATTTCGGTGCAGGTTCGGGACACGTTTTATTGGCAAAGTCGCATTGATAAACGTAGGGTTCCTGCCAACCGAGGGGAATTTCCAGTAAATCCCGGGTTCCCGTAATTCCCTGACCGATGAAGAATAGTAATGCAATCGAGTTGAGCACAATATGAACGGTCCGCCAGCGGTTCTGTCGATCCTGGTAAATCTCCTGGATAATTGCCAGGGAGAAAATCATCAGCATCGTTGCAATCATGCCGTAGTAAAAGTGGGAGACATACCACTCATCATTTCGCTGAAAGACGTAGGGTTGGGAGTCAAACGGAACGAAACCGAGAATGATCACACCCATGCCCGTCAGGGTTGCAAAAACTGCCCGCCAAACTCTTTGTTTAGCGTTATAGAGAATGGCGAGGGAGCCGATCGTGGCGATATAAATCGCAAGGACAAAGATAAATAGGAAGGGGTTTTCCGTCCAAATATTATTCTTGACAAGCTTAGAAAAAATGTCGGGAGCCATTCCCAGTAGCGCAATCCCAACCACCGAGCCACCCAACCACCGACCAATCTGCACATGCTCCTGTCCAACAATCGGAGGAATTCTGCTTTTATTTTCAGCAGCAACTTGCAAACGGCGTTGGCGTGTCTGCCACGCCAATCTGACTACCATGC
>JBAUTA010000098.1:0-6627 GCA_049581985.1 Kovacikia sp. | reverse complement strand
ATCCTGGCGTGTTGTCGCGGGGATAGAAGTACAACACAACCCGTTTGCCCTTCAGGTCAGCAAGGCGAACGATATTGCCCTTGCCATCCGGCAAACTGAAATCAGGGGCGAGGTCACCAACGTTGAGAGCCATGGGCAGATAGGGCTAGGGAATATAGGAATAAAAGGGATCCCTTTGATAGAGTAAAGTTTTCTTTACAGTCTGTCCAGGATCGGGAGAGGATCAGGGCGAAAAGAGTTTGGGGGTATCAGCAAGCTCACAGCACTCCCTTGGAGCTAGGAATCGTGGAAGCGCGACGGGGATCAACTTCAGTCGCCATTCGCAGCGATCGGGCAAAGGCTTTGAAGGTGGCTTCGATAATATGGTGGGAGTTGATGCCATCGAGTTGACGAATATGGAGGGTCATGTGGGAGTGGTTGACGATCGCCACAAAGAACTCCCGCACTAATTGGGTATCGTAGGTGCCAACACGCTGGGTGGGAATTTCCAGACCATAGCTGAGATGGGGACGCCCGGAAAAGTCCAACACAACCTGAACCAATGCTTCATCCAGGGGAGCCAGGAAATGCCCAAACCGAACGATGCCTTTGCGATCGCCTAAGGCTTTTCCCAGTGCCATTCCCAGCGTAATTCCCACATCCTCATTCGTGTGGTGATCGTCAATTTCCAGATCACCAGTTGCCTGCACATTCAGATCGATCAGTCCGTGGGAAGAAATCTGATGCAGCATGTGATCTAGAAAGGGAATGCCCGTTTGAGCGATACATTCACCCGTGCCGTCTAGATTAATTGCTACGTGGACATCGGTTTCCCCCGTTTTTCGACTCACAGATGCTGAGCGATGCAACAAAGATTGGCTGCCATTGGCAGATCGGTCACGGGGACGCTCACAGAGGGAGTCGATGGGAGAATCGCTAGTTTGCATAGATTGACTTATAAGTAAGGCACTACTACTACATTATCAGGGGAATTGAGGGGGTTCTATGAGCGACTGCCCATCATCTTTGTTTTAATTGCGTCCAGCGACTTACTGCAAGGATTCTTGAAGTTATGCCGAAACTGAAGCCAGAAAAGTTCTTGAATGTGCGATCGCGGCTCCTCTTAGCGGTTATCAGTGCCGCTCTGATGGCAGCGCTGATTCCCAATTGGGTCCACTTACCAACCCGGAGTCTTTCCGTATGGGACACGGGCATGTTTTGTTTTCTCGCTTTAACCTGGTGGACAATGCTGCGGGCAACCCCAGAAACAATGCGGCGCAAAGCTCAACAGCAGGATGTCGGTCGGTTAGTCATTCTCAGTCTGATTACAGCACTTTCCTGCGTCAGCGTGCTGGCGATCGCCTTCATGCTACGGGAAAGCAAACACGCCACGCTCCTATTGCTGGCAGTTCACCTGAGCCTCTCGTTTATCACCATCTTGGGTGCCTGGTTGCTGGTGCATACCATTTTTGCGCTGCACTATGCCTATGGCTATTACCACGATGACAGCAAGACCTTGGAACAATGCAAAGCAGAAGAATTAGATTTTCCCGGTGAGGAGGAACCCAACTATTGGGACTTTCTTTATTTTTCGTTTGTGATCGGGATGACGAGTCAGGTTTCCGATGTGCAGGTAATTTCCCGATCGCTCCGCCGATTAACGCTCTTTCACAGCATCCTGGCATTCTTCTTTAACACGATGATCCTGGCAATGAGTATTAATGTGTTTGCAGGGTTAATTCAGGGAGCAGGGTGAGGGGGGGAGTTTGAATTGACCTATCCTTTCTACGTTTCCCCGTCCTCTCCCCCCTCTCCCCCTCTCCCCCTCTCCCAACCCCCTACTTGACCGAGAACCGCTATATAATCTTGACTGATTAGAAACCAGGAACCGCATGACAGCTTACATCTTTCTAGCCGGAGCAAGTCGGGGTGTGGGGCGGGAAATTGCCAGATGCCTGATTGCCCAAAAGTTTAAGGTCAAGGCGTTAATTCGATCGGAGGCTGCCCGTCTAGATCTGGAAGCGTTGGGAGTGACCGTGGTAACAGGGGATGCTTTGAATCCAGAAGCGATGGAACAGGCATTTTTAGGAGAACCCATTGATGCCGTCATCAGTACGGTGGGAGGTAAACCAACGGATGGGGAACGGGCAGATTTCAAAGGCAACCAAAATCTGATCGATGCGGCGGTTAAGGCTGGGGTAAAGAAATTTATTTTGGTGTCGTCGATCGGGAGCGGTAACAGCGCCCCTGCCCTCCCCCTGCAAGCCCTGGAAACACTGGGTTCCGTCCTGGCAGAAAAGGAACAGGCAGAAAACCATCTGATTGCCAGCGGATTAGCCTACACCATTATTCGACCGGGTGGACTAAAGTCAGAACCCCCACCCAGGGGTGGCGGCCTTTTGACAGAAAATCCTTTGATTGCGGGCACCATCAATCGAACCGATGTGGCAGAGTTAACCTGCCGTTGTCTCACGTCCGAAAAAGCAACCAATAAAATTCTGTCCGCAGTCGATCGCACGATGATTTACGGCACACCAGAATTTGAGGAATTCATCCCAGAGTAGGAGTGGGGTGGGGATGGGAGGAGCGAGCCAGAATCCAAAATTTAGCGCTGTTTATTTCTGATACCAATTTTTTAAATAGCGAACAGGGCAGATTGGGGACGGGGTGCAGGGGTGGAACCCCTGGCTGGGGACGAAGCCCCCACTCCCCCATCTGCAACCTTCATTTTTTAAATTGGTATGACTTCCTAAAGATCTTTGCTAACCATGCCAAAGGGTTTGACCCAACTCTGATGGAATGCCAAATCCAACAGCATCCGAGCGGCGACAAACAGCAGGAGGCTTTCCAGTCCCAGAACGATAAACGGCAGCAGGTTTTTTTGAACGGTCCAGCCTGTATCGATTTGGGCCATCCCTCGGACCAACCCAAACGCCAGCACCGCCCCCGATCGCAGGTGAGGATTCTCGTCCTGCCGGATGATATAGCGGTAGGTGATGCCAAACAGAAAACCAGAGAGCAGGGCGATCGCCCCACTCAACAACCAATTCAACCGATCCATCTCTATGAACATGCCAGCCAACGGCTGAAAGTCAGGAGTCAGCAATCGATTCATCAAAATTGCCACCCCAAACACCAACCCCGCCGCCAAGGCACCCAGGATTCCCGCCTTGATCGACTCCACTCGCTCAATCCAGGTCATTGCCCCTTCACTCAGTGTCAACTTTGAACTATGATCAATCATGAACTTATCGCGTAATGCTCGTTTTTAGATACAAACATGGATATTTTGACCTTGGGTTGGGTTGGATTGTTGACTGTGTTTACGTTCTCCATTTCATTAGTCATCTGGGGCCGGAACGGATTTTAGCCAGGCTAAAGGTTAATAGCGGCAAGCGGTTAGCCTTTAGGAAAATCAATGAAAATTTGACTTGCGAACATTTGACTTACGAACGATCGTGGAATCTCCGGTTTTTAGTGTTCTGGTTCTGGTCACGTTTGGGTTGCTAGTTGCGGTCAGTGGGGGTGTCGGGTATCTAACCTTAGCAGAATGGCGCGATCGTCGCCGCCGCGAAGAAGAGACTCGTACAAATCGTCCCAGTCGCCCTGCTCAACGGACTCCCAGCAAGACAAAGAAATAATCTTTAAAAAGTGCTTAAATAAATATTTCATAGGGTAGGTACTCTATGATTAAATTCTCCTTAACGTTATTACTACCACACGAGGTACGTTCCGTTACAGGAGAATCGTCATGTTACAGGAAATCCAGGATCAAAATTTTTTAGACGGATTTGCGGTGGGCGAATTCACAGGTCGTCTTAAATATCAAACTCCCCTCCAGATTAAGGAATGGGTTCCCCTAGATAAGATCAAAAATTTCAAGAGCGTTTTACGGAAATACAACTACAGCATTACTGGAGTTTCTGCCCATCTCTCTGACCCAAATCAGGTCTTATTAGCAGCCGACAAAATTGCTGAAGAACCAAACCATAAAATGATTCTGGCGTTTGCCAGCGGAGATATTTTTATGGATGGTTGGGAAGCGGGTTGTTTGTCAATGATGCTGCGTTGTTTACAGCCTGAACAGGTAAATGAGTGGGTTAAAGTTAGCAATTTAGATGCAATTCAGAAAGTCGTGGATAAATGCGGGTACGCCATCACGTCACTCCACATTCATCCTGAGTATAAGAAGTGGGCCCAACTAGTTGCCCAAAAAAAGCCAATTAGGGATTGGACAAGTCACAGGGCCTCATAGCTATGCTGATAGAAAAAGTACCCAGGTAGGGTAATGCTGATTGGAAGACAACGTTGCCATCATACAGGGGTGTGGATAAGCCAAGCAGTTAAGCAAAAGCGAAGGGCAGAATGCCATCACTCAATTGCCTACTGCTGATACCCCCCACACAAAACCTGTACAAAAAGATGAGGATAACTACAATGACTGCATTAGGTACTGGCAACGAAACAGAAGTCCGGCTTTTTCCGATCACGGTTAAGCTAAGCAACCCACAAATTAACAGTCTTGGTCCCAATCCCGATGACATTTTGAAAGAAGGTGAAGGATTCAAGCTGAGCCTCGATGTTACCTTCGGCGATATCGGCGCTCTGGCAGTGGTTGCCCTGGGCGTGCCCGTTCGTGTTTGCTGGTTTGCTGAGTCCTATGGTCCCGGACCTGAGGTCACTTTGGGCTGCACCCTGATCAACACGATCGCTGGTAAACTCAGCTACACCATTGATCTGGATGTTCCCGTTAATCCGCTGAAATCAGAGTTTGTCTACAAACTTGCGGCTTCTATGCGGGTGGGCGCAGCTTCTCCTTCTCCCTCGATCGCAAATGGCTTTATCGAAGCCGGTGCGGTTGAGATCTACGCTTCCTAGTCTTGTTGCGTAGGGTCTGCTAAGCCTAGCTTCTGCGGGCTGAGTGGCATTGCCCTCAGCGAGTAAATCAGACTGGCAGGTACCCTCAAAGTACCTGCCAGTTTCCGTATTTCAGCAGTTTCAAATCGATGAAGATTCAGGGGTGTGGGAGTCGTACGCCCGATCGGGTGCCCCCCGCAAAACCTCACTCCAGCGACTGCTACACAAGCCTGGGTAACCGCAGCAGAGTATATTCCCTGAGCACCTCATTACTCTAACAGCGAGGCAACTTTAATGCATAATTCTCAAACTTTTTCCAGCACGTTCACCTGCACGGTTTCCAGCCTAACGATTGCTAATCAGGCTGGTTTGCCCCAGTCTCACCTGCAGGTAGGAGAACCCATCAAACTCCAGACAACGATTACTTTTAGTGATTCTGCGAACAGTGAGCTTGCCAAACTTTTAATGGCAACCGGCCTCAATGTTCGGGTTTCCTTCCATGCCAAACCTCACCAACCAGGCCGCGAGGTAGATCTGGGAAGTACTCTTTTCAGCACATCCGAGGGTGTTCTAGTCTACCCAATTGAATTAGAGATTAAAGAGGTTTTGGCATTCAATCTGTCCATGAGTGAAAGCTACCAAATCAGCGCGATCGTGCGGGTGGGGAATTCTCCCTTCTGTGTTCCAAGTCTGATGCGAGGCCTGATTGAAGGGCCAAAACTTCAGAGCGCTCGTTCTGAAATTGCCCCCAGCAAAATTCAGGAGCTAGGCTGCGAATCTGAGCCGCAGGCAGTATCCAAAGCCTCGCGTCGCAAGTCTAGCCAAATGGAGAAAAGTACGAAAAAGCAACCCCTGTGAACAATGTCTGTCATCCCCCAGTCTGGCAGTGGCTTTTCGCCTCTGCCAGCTTTTTTATTTTATGGGTATCGCAAAATTTCTTGATCTGCGCCCACTCCCCCATATGGGGTTGCTTTTGGAATTATTATGATTCCCCTCCCGAATACATGAATGACTGTTCATATATTTTTTTCTGTACTAGAATGCGATTACTAAAGGGAATTGCCCTAAGAGGGTGTTTGAAAGGCTTAGGATGAACGTTTGGCTGAATTATCAGGAGAATCTCACCCCCTATGAAAGCGACTTCAAGCTGTTGTTCTGATCACCCCGATCATCCTGGGTCCCCTGAACAGAATGGCCATGGTGCCGAACACGACCATGATCACGGCCACGATCACGACCATGATCACGACCATGATCACGGCCATAGCCACGGTGCAGCAGAATTTAGCTTGAAGCGGGAAGGGAGTCTGTTGGCTCTAGTGATTGCTCTGTTTATCCTGGGGTCAGTCTTTAAAGCCCAATTGCACAATACGCCCCTTGCCCTTGGAGAGTATGCGGTTTTCATCCCGGCCTACCTGATTAGCGGTTGGAGTGTGCTGATCAGCGCGGGGCGCAACCTGCTAAAAGGGCGGGTGTTTGATGAAAACTTCCTGATGACGATCGCCACCGTGGGCGCGATCGCCATCCACCAGTTGCCGGAAGCCGTTGGCGTCATGTTGTTTTTCAAAGTTGGAGAACTATTTCAAGAGTTAGCCGTCAACCGCTCCCGCCGCTCCATTCAATCGCTTCTAGAAATTCGTCCAGATTTCGCGAACCTTAAAACCGACCAGGGCATCCAAATTGTTTCGCCGCAAGTGGTAAATGTGGGAGACACGATTCTGGTTAAACCGGGGGAGAAAATTCCCCTGGATGGCAACATCCTGGATGGTTCTTCCCAGGTGGATACTTCTG
>JBAUTA010000097.1:0-2360 GCA_049581985.1 Kovacikia sp. | reverse complement strand
CAGGTCATGGTCAATCACTAAATGACCGTGATCATCCAGCATCGCCTTACCATCTTCCCCGATCTTACAAAGATACTCGCCAGAGTTGTCTTTGCCGCTTCGTTCACTAGTGGCAAAAAAGATGGGGTAATCCTCCACCTTGGGGCAGTAGTGTTTCGATTTTTTGTCGTCATTCCACTTCTGCAAAAACAATACGCTGGTTTTAGTGCCTGTGTGGGGCTTAAACGTATTCACATGCAACCCTACCACCGCTAAAATTCGGGCACGTTCACTAATCCAGGAACGCACATGAGCATCCGAGATATTGTTAAATCGTCCCTGCGGCAACACGATCGCCATCCTGCCACCCGGACGCAAAAACTCTAAATTGCGCTCAATAAATAACACATCGCGGCTTTGCTTGTTGTACCAGCTTCCCGTATCTTCGTAGCGTTTTTGTAGAATCTTGACTGCCTGTTTTTCTCGCTCTTTGGGGTCAGTCAGTGCATCAATATCAATTCCTTTCCACTTCTTGGCAAGCTGGTATTGATATAAAATCTTGCTGTCTGCAATATCTCCCGCAAACGGTGGATTCGTCATCAACACATCAAAATCAAAATAGCGAAAGTTCTTTTGATTCCAATCGTTATCCGCATGGGTATCAAAGCGGGTCAACCGTTTTTTCAACGCAACTCGTGTTTCATCACTCCAATTTCTTGGATCAAGCGTATTGGCTCGATACACATTGGTTCTGCCATCTCCTGCAATTAAATTCAGTGCCTTAGCAACCTTGACGCTACGGGCATCAAAATCTAAGCCATAGACCATCTCACTGGCATACTCTGCCTGATCCTTTGTAGGACCATCCGAGGTCATCTCCCCTCCCCAGACATGAAAGATAGTATGCACTGTAAAGCCACAACTGCCTGCTGCCGTGTCAATCATGTACTCCTCCCATTTGGGATGCAGCATCTTGACACCCATATCAATCACATGACGCGGTGTGAAATATTGCCCCTTCGACCCCTTATACACCTGCGTTACCAGATATTCAAACGCCTCATCAATCACTTGCAGGTTAGAGTTAAACAGTTTGATGTCTTGCAAAAACGAGACACAAACCGCCAAATGGTCAGGAGTCAGATCAATGCTCTCACCAGGCAAAAACACCCCCTGCCATTTCTCTTTGGCAGCATGAAACAAGCCATTAATCTTGTCGTAAAGCTGCTGTCGGGTTTCTCCCGATGCCCGAAACTCGACTAGCTTCCCCGGTCTGCGTTTTGCCTGTGCTTCATCATATAACTTGGTATAGATCAGCTTAAATACTTCTTCAAACTGATCGACCCCGGCATTTGCCAGTACCAAATTTTCTAAGTCTTTGATCACACTCCGCAAAGACAGACGCTCAATCACCAACTTGTTGCGCTTCGATAACTCAGCGATCGTGACTCGCTCATTAATTACCTGGGCTAACGTCTGGTTGGCATTGGGTAAATCAGAAATACTGCGATAGAGATTGGGGTCTTCCCGATGCAGAATGACAACTTCGCCCCCATTTGTCCAAATGGCGATCGGTGCCCCCTCTGCATTGCAATAGGATTTAAGCTGTTCTAACCCATCCTGGCGCTTTGGCTTTTTCACTTCAACGATGATATATGTCGTATCAGGATTGTTTTTCTCACAGATGACAATATCTGCTCGTTTATCAGCCACGCTAGAGCCGAAGTAAACTCCTTTCTCAATAAAAATTCGATCTTTAGGATAGTGATAGGTGTGAATCAACCGATAGAGAAATAATTGCCGCACAATCTCTTCTGGTTTAGCAGGTCGTTCCTTCCCATCGACAAAATCCCGCAAATAGGGCTTGCCTTTCCGGTCAAATAGTTCGATCGCTGCCTTTTCTCCATCCTCAAAAATGGTCAGCGCATAATCGGTCGCTTTGAGAATGTCAGCAATTGTATACTCTGGTTCGTTTCCGGTTGCCATGAACACCAAGATCTAAGAGGCTAAGCCATACTATTATCCGCCCAAGTCTAAAAAACTGGGAACCTTTCCTTGCAACAGCGGACTTTGCGCTCGATTAGGGTAAAACCGCCCTTCTCTAGCCCACCTTAAACACCCAAACTCTTAATTCCTAATATTTTGCAATATAGCTTGACCTTCACAAAAGGAACCTTTGAGTTACGTAAACCCGCGATCGCCCTCCAACCCTCACCCTTCAACCTCAAAACCTGGAACTTCGACCTTTTTGCTCGAAATTCCGCCCCCCGATTGCGGAACTCTGACCTTTTTACTCCAAAGACAAAGCTCAGAACTCGGAACGTCGAGCAAATTGCTCCACCCTCCAAGCTCTGAGCTTCAATGTTACTGGTTCTCCAGTG
>JBAUTA010000096.1:0-9242 GCA_049581985.1 Kovacikia sp. | reverse complement strand
GTATGGCAAGACCAAGCAAGATGGCATAAAGCGATTACAGAAAGCGCTTGAGTGCTTGCGACAATACGTGTTTCTAGCGCCAAATGGGGCATCATTTAAAGTAACATTTAGTGCTGGGATGGCTCAGTTATCGGAGGATAGTGCTGAGTTTCAAACGCTCTACCATTTAGCGGATAAAGCCCTTTACCAGGCAAAAGCAGCAGGCCGAAACCAGATTTTTGCCGATAAATCCGTTCAGGAGGAGCCTCCCTCATCTTAGTTACGCCCTTAGGTAAGAGCACGGAGATCGCAAACTTAGAGATCGCAAACTGCTTAATCTTTTTTTTTACCGCTTCTATCCAACTCAGCCAGATGTCGTATTTTATGGCTCATCGCAACAGCACCGAAAAAATCAGCAGAAAAAAAAGTCACCCGGCTCAATTAGGCAAGTGTCCGACCGGCATTCAGGGTCTCGATGAAATTACCGCAGGTGGATTGCCGGAGGGGCGTCCGACCTTAGTTTGTGGCTCTGCGGGATGTGGCAAAACCTTATTGGGCATGGAGTTTCTGGTGCGGGGGGCGACCCAATATGGGGATCCGGGGGTGTTTATTTCCTTTGAAGAAACCGCCGATGAACTGGTTCAAAACGTTGCCTCCTTGGGATGGGATTTAGGGCAGTTGATTGCGCAACAACAGATTGAGATTGACTGTTTCTATATTGATCCGTCTGAAATTCAAGAAACGGGGGAATATGATCTGGAAGGGGTGTTTATTCGCCTGAGTAATGCGATCGACAAGATTGCGGCTAAACGGATCGTATTAGACACCATTGAAGTCTTATTTTCTGGTTTCTCCAATGATGCCATCGTGCGGGCAGAATTGCGTCGTCTCTTCCGCTGGCTGAAAACCAAAGGAGTCACTGCCATTATCACCGGAGAGCGGGGTGATCAGAGTCTGACCCGCCAGGGCTTAGAAGAGTACGTTTCGGATTGCGTCATCAAACTGGATCAGCGCATTGATCACGAGCTGTCTACCCGACGGCTCCAGATTGTCAAATATCGCGGGTCTCACCATGGCAGCAATGAATATCCATTCTTAATTGAAGCTGATGGCATCTCAGTGCTGCCGATCACCTCAGTCGGGCTAGACCATGCCATTTCGACCGATCGCATTTCCAGCGGCATTCCCCGGCTGGATATTATGCTGGCGGAGCAGGGCTTCTTTCGTGGTAGTAGCATTCTGGTCACGGGGATGGCGGGCACTGGCAAAAGTTCGATCGCGGCCCATTTTGCCCAGGCCACCTGTCAGCGTGGCGAACGCTGTTTGTATGTGGCGTTTGAAGAAGCGCCCCAGCAAATTCTCCGAAATATGCGATCGATCAGCATTGATCTAGAGCCCTATCTCCAACAAAACTTGCTCCAGATTCAAGCGCTGCGCCCTACAGCTTATGGGTTGGAACTCCATTTGGTGCAAATCCATCGCTGGCTGAACACCTTCCAACCCAGCACCGTCATCATTGACCCCATCAGTAACCTCAGCCTGACGGGTAGCTTTCTGCAAGTCAAAATCTTTTTTATGCGCCTGATCGATTATTTAAAGGCACAACAAGTCACCGTCTTAATGACCAATCTAGTGACTGGAAGTATCCCCCTCGAATATACCGAGGTTGGGATCTCTTCACTGATGGATACCTGGATTGACGTGCGGATGATTGAAAGCAATGGTGAGCGGAACCGCCTGCTGCAACTGGTCAAGTCTCGCGGAATGAAACACTCGAACCAGGTCAGAGAATTCCGACTGACCCCTCAGGGAGTGGAACTGATCGATGTCTATCTGGGTCAAAATCAGGTGCTAACGGGGACGGCACGCAGCATCCAGGAGTCTGCCGATAAACGGGAACGGGAACGGCAAAAACAGCAAGTTGCCACTCGCCGCCGGGAACTGGAACAGCAGCGGCAGCTAACGCAGTCGCGGTTGGCGGCGTTACAGATACAGATGGAAGCAGAAAAAGCCGAGCTCGATCAGCTAGATCAGGCAGAAGAATTGGACGTGGCAGAATCGCTCCAGGAGCAAAAGACGCTGGGGAAACTCCGGTGGGCAGATGATCATGGCTGAATCATTTAGGAACTGGGAGCTAACCCCGATGAATCAAGATCACAACGATAATCTCCCGGAAGCAGATCTCCCGGAAGCAGATCTCCTGAAAGCAGATCTCCCGGAAGCAGAGCAGTGGGAACTGCGGCTTTATGTGGCTGGGCAGACTCCCAAATCGGTGACCGCCTTTGCCAATCTCAAAAAGTTGTGCGAAGCCTACCTGCATGGGCAATATCGCATTGAAGTGATTGACTTGTTGCAACATCCAGAGTTGGCAAAAAAAGACCGTATCTTAGCCATTCCCACCCTGGTGAGACATTTGCCGCCGCCGATGCGACAGATTATTGGCGATTTATCGAACCATGAAAAAGTGCTCTTAGGGCTTGAGATCAGGCCATCAAGTCATAAACCATACGTCTGATAGATCACCAGGGAAGCGAAAGGGATAAGCATAATGATAAATGAAGTACCCCAGGAAGAGACGCCCGCGTACCAGGAAGACAGCGCTGATGGAACGGCAAGGTTTGAGCAGGCGATCGCCCAGCCAGAAGAACAACGATACGCGCTGCGCCTATATATTGCCGGAACGACTCCCCGCTCAATCCTGGCGTTACAAAACCTGAAAGCAGTCTGTGAAACCCATCTTAAGGGGCAATATGAGTTAGAGGTGATCGATGTTTATCAATCCCCTCTAACCCTGCAATCTGATAATGTGGTGGCAGTTCCAATGCTGATCAAGCAATTGCCGCTGCCACTGCGACGAATCATTGGCGATCTATCGAATGTTGAAAAAGTATTGATTGGGCTAGATCTCATCCCCAAATAAAACACCTCTTTCGCGCCTGACCTAACCCATGGAAGATACGGAAAAATCCAGAACGGAACTACTTGCGGAAATTCAAAACCTGCGTGATCGTCTGGCTAGCAGCGAGGAAACCTTGCAAGCAATTCAGCAAGGGGAAGTCGATGCGCTCATTGTTTCTACCTCCCAGGGCGAACGAGTCTTTACCCTCCAGAGTGCGGATCAGTCCTACCGCTTGCTGGTTGAGGCGATGTCCCAGGGAGCAGTAATTCTCTCCCAGGAAGGATTAGTTTTATATTGTAATCGAAGTTTTGCAGATCTATTAAAGCAGCCCTTAGAAAAGTTAATCGGTTCTCAGTTTGAACAATTAATTTCACCCCCGGCGCTTTCCCTGCTACAGGCTCTAATGCAACAGGCCGAAAGAGGTCAACGGCATGCCATAGAACTATTCCTGACCACACCGATGGTGGAGCTTCCGGTTTATCTCTCGATCAATTATCTGAACCTGGGAGAGTCGTCGATTTACTGTGTCGTGGTCACAGATTTAACCGAACAGAAGCGTTACGAAGAAATTCTTGCCTCAGAGCGACTGGCGCGCTTAATTCTAGAGCAGGCAGGAGAAGCGATCCTGGTCTGTGACCATACTGGACAGATCATTCGAGCGAGTAAGGCTGCCCTTCAATTATGGGGTAACCCACTTCTGCCCCAATCGTTTGACACCTTTCCCCCCCTCTATTGGGCTTCGTCCCACACTTCTCTGGTAAACCCTCAGGCAGGGACGATCGGCCAGCCCAAGCCAGAGACTAACCCCCCGCTTCGAGCATCTTTTGACCTTGCCCTGGTCTTAGGGGGCGAAAGCTACCAGGGGCTTGAGGTGGAGTTAAATCGCCCGGATGGGCAGGTGTTAAGTCTGGTCTTAAATGCCCGTCCTCTCAGCGATCGCGACAACAATTTCAGGGGTGCCGTGATCATTTTGACCGATATTACCCATCGTCGACAAACAGAAGTGGCGCTGCAAAAGAGCCAGCTTCAACTCCATCGCCAACTGGCAGAAATTGAAGCGATCTACCAGTCAGCCCCCATTGGTTTAAATGTATTAGATACAGACCTGCGGTTTATCCGCATCAATCAACATCTGGCAGAGATGAATGGGCATTCGGTCGAAGCGCATCTTGGTCGCACTGTACAAGAGTTACTTCCCGATCTGGCGGACACCGCCGAGCAAGTATTACGCTCCGTTTTAGAAACAGGACACCCCCTGTTGAACGTAGAAATTACCGGGGAGACACCAGCTCAACCGGGCGTCCAACGTACCTGGGTGGAGAGTTTTTTACCCTTGAAGAATGGCGATCGCGTTATTGGCATTAGCACCGTTTGCGAAGAAATTACTGAACGCAAACAGATTGAGGAAGAACTCAGACGTGCCAAAGCAGAGCTAGAAAGCCGCGTTGCAGAACGTACTAAAGACTTGCAGAAAGCAAACGATCGGCTCCAGCAGGAACTCCTTCAGCGTGCCCAGGTCGAACAACAACTCCGCCAGAGTGAAACCCGCTACCGGGCGATCGTCGAAGATCAAACCGAATTGATTGTTCGATTTTCGCCAGACAGCACCCTGCTATTTGTCAACGAGGCCTATTGTCGCTACTTCAATCTCCAACGGGAGGAGGTGATTGGCAAGAGCTACAGTCCCATCGTTTACGAGACCGACCGAGACCGGGTGGCCCAGTCAATCCAATCCATGAATGCTGCCCATCCAACCCTCACGATTGAAAATCGAGTGATTGATGGTCGAGGAGAAGTCCGCTGGACCCAGTGGGCCAATCGCATGCTGTTCGATGCTGAGGGCAGCGCGATTGAATTTCAGGCAGTTGGACGGGATATTACTGACCTGAAACAAGTCGAACAAGCATTGCGTCAGAGTGAAGAACAACGCCGACTAGCGCTTGACTTGACCCGGCTTGGCTTTTGGGATTTCCATCTTCCCAGTGGCAAACTTACCTGGAACGACAATCACTTCACCCTCCTGGGTCTACCTGCTGGTCTAGCCCCCCCACGCTACGAAGATTGGCGAGATTGCATCCATCCTGAAGACGTAGAGCGGGTTGAGCAGATCTTTACCCATTCCATAGAGGCTCACATCGGCTACGAAGCAGAATATCGTGTGGTTCATCCCAATGGCTCAGTACACTGGTTATTAGCCCGGGGAAAAGCCCTGTATGATGAACAAAACCAGCCGTTACGATCGCTCGGAGTGATTTTAGATATCAGCGATCGTAAACAGATGGAAGCTGCCCTACGGGAATCCGATCGCCGCTGGCGCTTACTCCTCGATAACGTGCAGTTGGCGGTGATTGAACTGGATGTCCAGGGGACGATTAAATATGCCAATCCGTTCCTCCTGAATCTGCTCGAATATTCCCTAGACGACGTCCTGGGAGAACACTGGTTTAGTCGGTTTCTGAGTCCTGGGCAAGCAAGCTCAGCCGAAGCAGTATTCCGGGACGTTTTAAAACACAATTTCTCGACCGATGTTCAAAATCCCATCTTAACCAGGACGGGGGAAGAGCGCATGATTACCTGGAGTCATACCGTTTTACGCGATGTCTCAGGGCAGGCGATCGGGATGATTAGTATTGGCGAAGATATCACCCAGCGATACAAAGTCGAACAGATGAAAGCCGAGTTTATTGCTGTGGTCAGCCATGAATTGCGCACCCCCCTCACCTCCATGCAAGCAGCGCTGAGCCTGCTGAGTGAAAAAATTATTGACCCAACTTCAGCGGAAGGGGAGGCCACCATCCAAATTGCCACCGAAGGCACCGATCGCCTGGTGCGGCTGGTCAACGACATCCTCGATCTGGAACGACTGGAGTCAGGCCAAGTCCGCCTGAAGAAGCACTGTTGTAACGTTGGGATCCTGATTGAGACGGCCATTGCCCAGATGCAGGAATTGGCAAAGCAAGCAGAGATCATGCTCATAGCTAACCCCTGCACTTTCCAGGTGAAGGCGGATGGCGATCGGCTCCTGCAAGTGCTCACCAATCTACTTAGCAATGCCATTAAATTCTCGCCCAGTCACTCAGTCGTGCAGATAGCAGTTGAGCCCCTCCGGGGAGAGGGGGAAATCAGACGGCGAGGGCATCAGGAAACCAGCAGTCGTGCAGATAGAACACCCTCCTCCCTGCCCCCCTCCCCCCCTGCACCCCTTACTCCTTGTCTCCTCTTCACAGTTCGCGATCAAGGGCGGGGCATTCCCAGCGATAGTCTAGAAAACATTTTCGATCGCTTTCATCAGGTGGATGCCTCCGACTCCCGTGAAAAAGGGGGGACGGGGCTGGGACTGGCCATCTGCCGCAGCATTGTACAGCAACACGGGGGGGACATCTGGGTAGAAAGTACTCTGGGTAAGGGCAGTACCTTTTACTTCACCCTTCCAGGGGGGCGAGCAGAAAATCAGGTACCCTAAACACAGCAATTAACAGCGAGAGAAGTGGCAGTATGTCAAAGCGTATCCTCATCGTGGACGATGAAACAGGTATTCGCAGGATTACCCAAATTTCCCTGAACGCGATCGCTGGCTGGGAGGTGCTCATGGCGGCATCTGGGCAGGAAGGGCTGGCGATCGCTGAGGCAGAGCAACCCGATGCCATTCTTCTGGATGTAATGATGCCTGGCATGGATGGCATTACGACCTTGCAGCAGCTTCAGGCAAACCCCGCCACCCAAACCATTCCCGTCATTTTGTTGACTGCCAAGGCCAAAATTGCGGAACAGCAAGAGTTTGCCGAACTGTCCATGAAAGGCGTGATCACCAAGCCGTTTAAAGCTCCCGATCTGGTGCAGCAAATTCGTGCCATCCTCCACTGGCAGAAATAATTTCGCTATTTAAAATTGGTATGAGCAATCACGCGAAGGTCGAGAGTTTTGATGACCTGCCATTGATTCTGGCAGGCCCCGTTCTCAGACACACAACCCCCACAGCGATCGCAGTTTGGGTCGCATTGAAGCATCCCTGCCAGGTAGAACTCGCCGTGCACAACATAACGCAGGCTGGGGCTGCGATCGCAGACCCCCTGCTCACAGGACGTCAGACAACGGTTGCCTTGGGGCAATCCCTCCATGTTGTTGTCGTAACGGCTGAAGCCCAGGCCGGAAAAGAATTAGAACGAGATCACATCTACGCCTACGACCTTCAGTTCACCCCCTTAGACCAACTGTTGCCACCGCAATCCCTCCAGCAGGCCCTGTGCTCCAACCGCTTCCCCAATGTCACCATTAGCTATTTTGAGCACCAGAAGCCGACCTTTGTATTGCCACCTGCCCATCTGCGATCGTTACGATTGGTTCAGGGGTCCTGTCGAAAAGCCCATGGGGATGGGTTTGATGCCCTGCCGATGCTCGACTGTATGCTGGAAACAACAGCCAGCCAGCCCCAGCAGCGTCCCCAGCAACTCTTTTTAACCGGTGACCAGATCTACGGTGATGATGTGGCCGATCCGCTGTTGTGGATGGCGACGCAACTGGGCGATCGGCTGCTGGGCTGGGAAGAACAGCTACCTACTGGGGAAAGCGTCACCAGCGGCGGAGAGAGCTACACGCCTAAGGCATGGCCGGCTGGAGAACGAGCCGCGATCGCCACCGATCAGGCAGGTTTTACGGCTGGGTTGCGTCGTAAATTTTCTAAGGTAACCAGCCACCTGCTCAGCTTGGGCGAGTATTACGCCTCCTATCTTCTGACCTGGTCGCCTGTCTGTTGGCCCGCTACAATTCCAGAGGGCCACGAGATGGCCCATGTCGGGGCCCGATCACGATGCCAGCATCGCCAGGCAGTGCGACGATGGGATCAGGAGGCACGGGATATGCGCCAGATGATCCATACGCTCTGGAAGGTCCAACGTGCCCTGGCTAATATTGCAACCTACACCATCTTTGACGATCACGATGTCAGTGATGACTGGAACTTGAATCAAGCCTGGTGTTTGCGGGTACTCGGACGCCCCTTAGGACGACGGGCGGTGCAGAATGCCCTCACCGCCTATGCCGTGTTCCAAGCCTGGGGCAATACACCCTGGCAATTTGAACCGGGTCAATCGGGTGCCAGGCTTTTGCAGGCCATGCAAGACTGGTCTGCCTCTAAAGGCACTGATACTGCTGCGTATCATGCGATTTCCCGATACGTTGGTATGCCACCCCTCGATCCTCAGACTGGCTTACCATCTTTTGTTCGCGATGGTGAAGTGCTGATTCTCGATCGGCATCCGGAAACCTTAACCTGGCACTACACCGTTCCAGGCGCTTGTCACGAGGTAATTGTGCTCGATACTCGCACGTGGCGAGGTTACCCCGCCGATAAAGCCCCGATCGCCCCCCCCATGCTCCTCTGCCCCCAAGCCTTTGAGCAACAGCTTTGCCCCACACTGCGTGCGTCTGCATTAGACAAAGAGGCTCAGCAGCGTATCACCTTTGTCATCGCCCCCACCAATTTGTTTGGGCTGCAGGCGATCGATTGGATCCATCATTGGCAGTTGAGCCGCCATCAGGTGTACGCCACTGATGTCGGGGATGCCTGGAACATTCACACGGAAGCCCTCGCCACCTTTTTGACCACTCTCTTCAAGGAGCGCAAGCAGGTCATCGTATTATCGGGAGATATCCACTACAGTTCGTTAGTCCGCTTGTCGTATATGCCCACAGCCTCGATCGGGTTGCCGTCTGTCCTGGTGCAGTTAACCTGTAGCGCCCTGAAGAACGAGGAAACGCTCACCAAAATCATTCATACACGTCTGAAAGACTGGCTTCTACCTGAAAAAGTGCGGGTTTGGAATGGGTGGAGCAATCCGCCAGCAATGGTCGAACAGTCAGGCGGGCAATCGCGCTGCAAACAGTCGGCTACCCTCAAATCGGATTGGTTCTGTGCATTGGAGTGGATGCCACGATACCGCACTCAACGCCCAACCTTTGGCAGCGATTTAACCTGGTTAGTGCCACCCTGGAAACGGCATCAAGAGAAATGGCGCTGGTTACAGCCGCTTTTTTTCTGGAGATCCCGCTGGTTTCAAGACGGGCGTGAGGTCGTAGGGCTGAACAACCTTGCCCTGATACGGTTTGAGTTAATTAATCCAGGTGAGACAGAGCAAACCTATAAAGTGATACAGGATTTACACTGGGTTTCACCCTGGTTGCCGACGCAAATTTGCTACAGTCGGCTTGAAAGTCCATTAGTGCCAAACCAGAAACTCCTCAAGCAAAGCCGTCGTCGTCTCGGATTGCACGCTAAACAATCAGAATAGCTAATCTTTAAATCGGCGTTCACCATGTTCTTTGTTTGGGCATTATTGTTTGGGCATTATAGGTCGCAGAAATAGCC
>JBAUTA010000095.1:0-2597 GCA_049581985.1 Kovacikia sp. | reverse complement strand
GCACGGGGATGACCTAACTGCAAAGCAGACTCGTGCATTTCTGTGAGACGCTCCGGATTCTTGAAGAGATATTGGACGGCAGGCGCTACCATTTCCAATAAGCGGAGCTGAACCCCAGCACCAGCGGCGGCAATCACATCTGCGTTTTGTTCTTCCTGGCCAGGAATGGGATCAACGATCACCATGGGGGTTCCCCGCGCCAGGATTTCGCTAGTAATTAGCCCACCTGCCTTTGTGATGACCAGATCACTAGCAACCACCAGATCATCGACGTAATCAATTAATTCCAGTTTCCGTAGACGCACTTGGGGACTGTCGGTTAGATCTTCGAGGGCCTCCGTCAGTTTTTCATTTCTGCCAGCAGCGACAATCAGCGTTAATGGCATGGGGCTTTCCAATAAATTTGACACCATCAATCGCACCCGTTTGGGATTCAGCCCGCCACCAAATAGGGTAACCAGAGGAATATCTAGCGGGATTTGGTGGCGCGATCGCATCTCTAATTTCGTTTTAGGCTTCATAATCTCCAGTTTCACTGGAATCCCTGTGACCTTTAAGAGATCGGGATTGACCCCTCGCTGAATCAGCAGATTGGCACTCAAACTGTTGGGAAGAAAGTAACCTTCAACCCCATAGTTAAGCCAGGTGCTATGGGCAATGACATCCGTAACAACCACATATTGTGGCTTAGAAGTCTGATCTTCTTTCTCCAATAAATGTAATAACCGACTGGGAATTTGCTGTACACAGACGATCGCATCCGGGTCAAAATCTTTAACAAACTGTCCTAATTCGTGAAAAAAAGGACGTTCTAGCTTTGCCCATGCCAGGTTATTATCGAGGGATTTTTCGAGATCATCGATATTGCTACCTTCGTAGAAAGCTTTATAAAGCTGGGGCGCTTTTTCGCTCAATTGTTTATATGCCTGGGTAACGGCTCTACGATAAATTGTGCTGGCGTAGGCAAGCGCATCTTCGCTTAAAACGTACACATCGGTAAAAAGGTTAAATGCCTCACTCAAGGCTTTTGCCGCATTGAGGTGTCCGGCTCCTAAGGAGGCATGTAAGATCAGAATTCTTTTCATCTAGATTATTGATTGTCTGATTGCCCAGTCTAAACCTTACCCGCGATCGAAGTCTTCTGCTAATTTTCGCAATCGGGCTATCAGGCTATTATCCGCCGTTTATTAAGTAGGTAGCTCTAATTAATTGTAAGCAGGGGGAGTGGGGGCTGCGCCCCCAGGCAGGGGGTTTCCACCCCCTCCACCCCCAAACTCTTCTTTTATTTAATTGCGCCCAGCTACTTATCCGCCATGTATTGTCTGAACTGGAGGGTTCAGCGCTGCGGTACTTGCGATCGTTGACGGTCAGAAGCAAGCCTGCCCCACACATCTGGGTGCTTTTTCCCTATTATTCTAAATGCCTCAATGGTTATAGCCTGTAGTTCGGACTACGTCACAATGAACTTGCGAATGGCATCAGCCAGGGTGCGACTGGCGCTGTCGGCAGAAACGATGTCAATTTGCTCCGGACTACTGGCACCCAGACCCAATTCAACGGCACGACGGATTTGCTCCAGTTGCCAGACTGAACCTCGGCTAACGGCGTCTGTCGTGCCCAACGATCGCAAAATTCCAAGGGCAACAACATCGACCGCAACCCGATCGGTCCCTGCTAGAATCACTCCCGATTTAACCTTTCTTCCGGCCTCCGGTCCTCCATTTACCAAAGCTTCCACCCCATCCAGCAACACTAAAGCAGGGCGATAAGCCTGATTCACTTCAGCAATCATCAAGCGTTGATGGGCCGAGGTATGCAGCTCATTCATGTAGTTGTAAGGGTCACCAGGAACATATTTGGCAACCATGCCCACAGAGTTTTTCAGGGATAGGGTAAAGTGTCCACCAAACCGATGGGTTTTGAGACAGCAGGTATTGACGACGGCTGCCGCATTCAAAACTGGACGGGCAATCGCAAATCCTTTGGACCAGTGGGTGCCTGCGGCAGGGAAATATTGCCAGTCTTCCGCTTTCAGTTCATCCAGGACAATTGCATTAACCCCATAGCGATCGGCCAGTTGGAAGACCCCTTTAGTCTGCATTGCCTGACGGGTATCTGCCATCCCACTCCGATCTCCGATCGTAATCTGCCCCGCTTTAGCATTCTGCAATTCCTGGATCAGCGCTTCGAGAAGGCTCGTATCGGTGGCGGCGGGTGCCGGATCAGCTGTATTGTAGTTGGGTTTAAGAAAAATGGTTTTTCCGCTAATTCCTTCGGGCTGAAGTAAATCTAGCGCTTTACGGGTGCCGCTAATCCGATCGTCACTGCGGACCAGAACTACGCGACTAGTTCCTGAATGGGCGGCAACGGGTTCTACCTGAGTGGCTGTTGTTTCAGCGGCAGTCATCGTTGGATGATTAGATGACTCTGCGGAGGGAGTAGTGGCGCGACAGGCGGCAGGAAGGGTGGCCGCTCCGGTTGCCAAACCTACCAACCGGAGAATATCGCGACGAGTATAGGGATGGAAGTTGTGAGGTGTCATAACTTGATAGTAGTACCAATTTAAAAAATGAGGCGTTGCTGATTCTGAGTATGAA
>JBAUTA010000094.1:0-6620 GCA_049581985.1 Kovacikia sp. | reverse complement strand
CTTCCCTACGGGCTACCTTCTGTTCACAACAAAAATTTGCTTTTCTTATCGCCCACTTAGCACCCTGTAATCTACTACAGAGTTAAACGTAAGTACTTACGTTTAACAATCACGCACAAGCCAGAGGATACCGCGGTATGCATCTGAGTGAAATTACTCACCCAAACCAGTTACACGGTCTGTCGATTTACCAGCTTCAGCAAATCGCCCGTCAGATCCGTGAGAAACACCTGCAAACGGTTGCCGCCAGTGGCGGGCATCTTGGTCCTGGTCTGGGAGTTGTAGAATTGACCCTCGCCCTGTATCAAACCCTCGATCTCGATCGCGACAAAGTTACCTGGGACGTAGGGCACCAGGCATACCCCCACAAGCTGCTGACCGGGCGTTACTCCCGATTTCACACGCTGCGCCAAAAAAATGGGATCGCGGGCTATTTGAAGCGGTGCGAAAGTAAATTTGATCACTTCGGTGCAGGTCACGCTTCTACCAGTATCTCTGCGGCCCTGGGAATGGCCCTGGCACGGGATATGCAGGGCGAAAAGCATAAAGTCGTCGCTGTGATTGGGGACGGGGCACTGACGGGGGGCATGGCATTGGAATGTATTAACCATGCGGGACATTTGCCCAAAACGAACCTGCTGGTTGTCCTCAACGACAATGAAATGTCCATCTCTCCCAACGTCGGTGCCATTCCCCGCTACCTCAACAAAATGCGGCTCAGCCCTCCTGTTCAGTTCCTCAGCGACAATCTGGAGGAGCAGTTCAAACATCTCCCCTTTGTGGGCGATTCCCTGGCTCCAGAGCTGGAGCGGGTCAAAGAAGGGATGAAACGATTGGCAGTGCCCAAGGTTGGGGCTGTGTTTGAAGAGCTGGGGTTCACCTACATTGGGCCGATCGACGGCCACAATCTAGAAGAGCTCATCGCCACCTTCCAGCAGGCCCACAAAACCCCCGGTCCAGTCCTGGTTCACGTCGCAACGATTAAGGGGAAAGGCTACGAAATCGCTGAGAAAGATCAGGTCGGCTACCACGCCCAATCTCCCTTTAATCTGGCGACAGGTAAAGCAGTTCCTTCAAACAAACCAAAGCCTCCCAACTACTCTAAGGTCTTTGGTGAAACCTTGACGAAATTGGCGGAAAACGATCCCCGCATCATTGGCATTACTGCTGCCATGGCAACAGGAACCGGGTTGGACATTCTGCAAAAACGGGTGCCCGACCAGTACATCGACGTGGGGATTGCCGAGCAGCATGCTGTCACCCTGGCTGCCGGACTTGCCTGTGAGGGAATGCGTCCCGTTGCCACAATCTACTCCACCTTTTTACAGCGAGCCTTTGACCAGATCGTTCACGATGTCTGCATTCAAAACCTACCCGTCTTTTTCTGCATGGATCGGGCCGGCATTGTCGGAGCGGATGGACCCACCCATCAGGGGATGTATGACATTGCCTATTTGCGCTGCATCCCCAATATGGTGCTGATGGCTCCCAAGGATGAAGCTGAACTCCAGCGTATGATTATTACCGGGATTCAACACACCGAGGGACCGATCGCCCTCCGCTATCCCAGGGGCAATGGCTACGGTGCTCCCTTGATGGAAGAAGGCTGGGAATCCCTGCCGATCGGGAAGGGCGAGATCCTCCGAAATGGTGACGATATTCTGCTAGTTGCCTACGGCTCAATGGTCTACCCCGCTATGCAGGTGGCAGAAATCCTGCATGAACACGGCATTCAAGCAACGGTCGTTAATGCCCGCTTTGCTAAACCCCTGGACACTGAGCTCATCCTGCCATTGGCCCAGGAAATTGGGCGCGTGGTGACCCTGGAAGAAGGTTGCCTCCCAGGAGGCTTTGGGTCAGCTGTTGCTGAAGCCCTGCTCGATGCCGAGATCGCCGTATCGGTCACCCGCATCGGTATTCCTGACCAGTTGGTAGACCATGCTGAACCCAATGAGTCGAAGGCAGATCTGGGGCTGACCCCACCCCAAATGGCGGAACGAATTCTAAAGCTGTTTAGCCGTCACCCGTCACCCATCAGCGTGTGATTCCACGCTGGGTAGTTCTATTGCCGCAGCCAGCTTGATTAGGAGGGGGTGCAGAGGCTCCGACGTGAGCGCGGCTCGACTGAGCGCTCGTTAAAAGTCGAAGTCCCTGCACCCCCAAAGTTATTGTTCATTGCACCCAGATACTAATTACTGCCGGGTTGTTCCTGACGCCTTTCGGCTTAATGGGTTACTTTCTATATAGAAACAGGACTTATTTGGCCTGCGAACTTTTGTTTGAGCATCTAAATCCCCCTTGGAAAAGCGAACACGATAGATGAAACATGACAGATGGCAACGGGATGCAGGGGCGATGTCCCGACGCCCCCATCTACAAACCCTATTCTTTAAATGGAGATGACCTTAACGAGCATTGCCAGCCTGGGGCACTACCTTCTGACCGCGATAGAAGGTTTTTTTCATAAGATGCATTTGCTCCTCTGTGTCGATGTAATCTCCGGACTGTTACTCACAGGCTTTATTATTTGGTCAGGGTTGTTTCCCAGAGAATGGTACCGGGATCGTAATCAAATTTCTGTCCCCTCACCCCTAACCCCTAATCTCTAACTTTTATGGCTCCATCAAACCACGTTTATCCTGTCGTCTGGAATGAAGATCGGGTCTTATTGATCGATCAGAACCGTTTGCCTAATGAGTACGCCGTCGTTGATGTCCACCGCTACGAAGATATGGCGTGGGCAATTGAGACGATGATTGTGCGGGGTGCCCCGGCGATCGGCGTTGCTGCTGCCTACGGTATGTACTTGGGGGCGCGGGAGATCAAGACTACGGACCGCAGCACCTTTCTGAGTCATTTGGAGGCGGTTGCCAAGCGCTTGCGGGCTACCCGTCCAACCGCA
This sequence comes from Kovacikia sp., assembly GCA_049581985.1. GTDB lineage: Bacteria > Cyanobacteriota > Cyanobacteriia > Leptolyngbyales > Leptolyngbyaceae > Kovacikia. Next base: position 3,718 of record JBAUTA010000094.1, on the reverse strand, counting down.
GTCAATCTGTTTTGGGCGATCGACCGAATGCTGAAAGTCGCCCACCAAACCCTGGGATCGGTAGACTATCTGAAAGCAGTATTGCTGGAAACCGCCCGCAAGATTAACGCAGAAGATCTCCACACGTGCCAGCAGATTGGCGATCGGGGGCTTGAAGCCCTGCCCGCCAGTCCCGATAAGCTTTGTATCCTGACCCATTGCAACGCCGGAGCCTTAGCAACCGCAGGCTATGGCACCGCTTTGGGCGTGGTGCGCTCTGTCTGGAAGGCAGGGCGGTTGGCGCGAGTCTACGCTGATGAAACCCGTCCTCGCCTACAGGGTGCCAGACTTACCGCCTGGGAATGTGTTCAGGAAGGAATTCCCGTCACGGTGATTACGGATAGCATGGCAGCCCACTGTATGCAGCAGGGAATGATTGATGCCGTTGTGGTGGGGGCCGATCGCATCGCCGCTAATGGAGATGCCGCCAATAAGATTGGCACCTACAGTGTGGCGTTGGTTGCCAGAGCCCACAACATCCCATTTTTTGTCGCTGCGCCCCTATCCACCATTGACTTTACGATCTCAGACGGGAGCCAGATCCCCATTGAAGAACGCCATCCTAGCGAAATCTATGCGATCGGTGAAACCATCCTCTGTCCAGGAGGGGCCGAATTTTACAATCCCGCATTTGATGTGACGCCAGCGCATCTGATCACTGCGATCATCACCGAATATGGTGCCGTCGCTCCGGCTGACTTGAAGGATCAATTGTCCTCTAAGCAAGTGGTGTAAACAGGGAGGAGGGGAGGAAAGGGATCAAGGAGTAACACCTCTCACCTTTTCCCCCACCGGCTCCTGCTCATCCCAGTTCATGCTGAATCTTTGCCTGAACGCATCCGTGCGTAATGGAACGGGAAAAGTACCCGCTCAGGTAGGCCAGGTTGACTGCAATTAATAGGACTCTGGCTATCCAGGAATCCAGGGTGGGAAATACGTAAATGCTGGCTACCAGGACCAGTAGCTTTTCTACTAAAGAAACGATGCGGCTATGATGGCGGGGATCCCAATAGGAGAGGGGGCTGATGAAACGGTAATGGCTAAACGGAAGAAAGTGGCGATGGGCATCGTGATTATGGATCGGTAAGTCGCCCAGGGAATGTAATAAGGCACTAAGGAATAGGAGTTCAGCCAGTTGCCAACCCATGAAATGGGCGATCCCGATCCCCAGCAGTTTTAGCGGAATTGAGTGAAACGTATGGGTCGCATTTTGCCAGAAGGGAGTCCAGTAGGTTTCGGTCCAGATCTGGCGATCTGACTGGTGAAGGATACGTTTTGCCCAGAAATACATCACAAACATGGGCACATCGGGCAGAATTGCACCGATCGCGATCGGCAGAATTGCTTCTGGTTGCCAGTCAACGAGCAAGGCAAGGTTGACAATGGCATGACTGGGTGTGTTCATGCTTGCAAAGGACTACCTTTTTATAGAGACTAATTTTTTTCTGCACTGAAAGTAGGGGTACTTATTTCTGCAAGCAGTCTATTAAGAAATGCGTCACTTGAATAGTATGCCCTATCCTTTTGTGGATCAATTCAAGAAAAATTGATGCGTGAGCCATGCGTGGAGCTTTGGGAAAACAGGACGGAGAAGCCCCTTGCTTAGCTCTTTTGTTCCTTAACAGAGGGGCTAAGGAACTAATTTTCTGAGCGCATTCATTCAAGTTGATTGGAATTGCTGAGTCCTCGGTAAAAAGGTGGTTCAGTCAGTCTCAGGAAGGGGCAGATGTCACCCTGGGTAAGGGATGATTGAACTAGAGAATATCAAGTTTAATTGAAATAATGATTGTATTCCCAAACACAGACGAGTTCTAATCCTATCCCAATTTGAAAAATGAAAATTGCCGAGGCAGGAGTGGGGGGAAGTCCCCAGCCAGGGGTTTCACCATGCGCCTGAGCGCCCACGGCAAAGCCCCTGCCCTCCATTGATCCGCAGGGTTGCTGTTTAAATTGGTATGCCTCCAGACCTGCAGCGCTCCAGGTTGACAGTTGGCCATTCCTCCCGTTTACTGATTGTGAAAACGGCTTACCTTAAACAGGGGATATTCGGTATGAACGGTCTGATTGCCTTTTTCATCACTGCTGTGGTAACTGCTATTAGCCTACTGGTTGTTTCTAGAATTCCCTTTTTAGGCGTTGAAGTTGATGATTTCTGGAAGGCGATCGTTGCGGGTGTAATTTTCGGCATCTTAAATGCATTTTTGAAACCTGTTCTCTTCTGGTTAACGATCCCCTTCACTGTTGTGACGTTGGGGCTATTTCTATTTATTTTAAATGCGATAATTTTTGCTCTGGTAGCCTGGCTCGTGGATGGCTTTCGCTTACGCAATGGCTTTTTAAGTGCCATCTTCGGTGCGATCGCCCTCAGCATTGTGAACGCAATTGTGATCTTCCTGCTGAGAGCGATCGGGCTGGTAGTTTGATAGACCCCATGCTCAGGGTGGTAGGGTTCGCCACCCCATCAATAGCGACGGAATGAAACATAAAACTGCTGGACTGCTGCTGAGCCTGTGCCTCGTTTGGGGATTGGGTGGCTGTGACTTATTGCGGACTATCTCCCAGCAATCGCAACCATCGCCTCAGCCCTCTGATAACAACCCATCCGATGACGGTAGCGTGTCTGACCAGGGCAGTGATGCTGTGCCTACGGGCAGGCCTGCGGTTGTGACTGGGGCGGCAGGTAGCAAGATTAATATCCGGTCTCAACCTTCGACCCAGGCTTCTGTTTTGGCCTATGGCACTGCCGGCGATCGGGTCTATGTTCAGCGCCAGCAGCAAGGCAATGACGGTAACACCTGGTATTACATCCAATATGCTAGTTCCAACACCCAGGGCTGGGTAAGCGGCAATCTGCTTCAGTTCTCCAACGCCCCCTCCTCCCCACCGGATAATTCGGGAAGCCAGATATCCTTTAGTACGGCCCTGACCCGTTGCCGCCAACAGGCTCAATCCGAGTTCCCCAACGCAACCATTCAGGTATCTCAGGGGTCGGTGGATAGGAATGGGCGCTATGTGGTTAATTGGTCAGCAAACACTGGAGCCTACGGCACCTGTACGATCGATCGGGGCGGCTGGGTCGTCTCATTTGTCAATACTTACCAAAACAATACTCCGCCCAATCCTTCCATTACTCAAGCGGCGTTGAATGGCTGCATAAACCGCGCTGCCAGGGATCTGAATCTCTATCCCGCCAATGTCAGCGTCCAGCAAACTGCCTCCTACGCCGACGGCACCTTTGGGGTAGATTGGTGGACTGTAAATGGTCGATCGGGCTTTTGCCGGGTTACTCAGAATGGCAATGTGCTGTCCTTTGTGATTAACGATCGTCCCTCCGCTGGACAAATAGCTCTGGATCGGTGCAGGCGACGGGCACAGCGCGAACTGCCGGGTTCTCGCATTCAGGCTTACCTCGATCCCCGCGATCGCAGCAACAACTCTTACCGAGTCATTTGGTCAGCCAGCACTGGCGAAGATGGTTACTGTCGCACCGACCAGAACGGTAACATCATTGAGTTTGTAAATACCCAGGAGGCAGATAAGGAAAATTTTCGTTGTACCGGGAATATTTTTGGGAATACCACTTATACCGCCTTTTACAACAATCGCCAGTTCAGACGTATCGAGTTTAGAGCGACGAATCCGCCTGGCCGATATACCGTCAATTTGCAGCCTGCTGGAT
>JBAUTA010000093.1:0-2672 GCA_049581985.1 Kovacikia sp. | reverse complement strand
AGACCTAATTTTTTGGAGCCAGACAACGCGATGTTCGGGTTGGATAAGGATCTCTTTGGACCAGACTGAGACTTTCAGTCTTCCGCGATCGCACTCTAGATATTGAATGGGGTGCCAAGTTTGGTCGTGCCAAAGCAACATCCCTAGAGTTCCGGCCTGAGCGTCTTTGGTTTGATAGGCCCACCATGCCTGAAGGAACAAAAGTCCGTCTTTACAATTCAACTTGTATCCCTTGGGCACGTCAGCAGGCTCGTACTCGTAGTAGCCATTCACAGGAGCTAATTCAGTGGGCAGAACTTGCTGAGCGATGAGAGTGTCATGGAGCAGAATAATATGGCATCCATGAGATTTCACCTTAAAGAGCGGAGTATCGTTGGTCAGGCTTGCACTTGACAGTAGACCGTCCTGTTTTGACCAAAGCTGAAGAACATTTCCAACGGGTTCAATTCGCAGATCTGAATTCGACAGTAGAGCACTCTTTCGGGTTAAGACGCTCTCTACAAAGGATCCAACAATGCTGGCGTTGTCCATGGAGGTAATGACCGGGCAGCGGTATAAAAAAGGAGGGTTATTCTCCTAAGTTAGCCTGACATATCCTCTATTGACCACCGATCGACAGCGATCGCTTCAGAAGCAAGCGGAGGCTCAGTTTTGGCAGGCGATGGGGGAAGGGGTTAGAGAGGGCGATCGCCATTCCAGCAATTGATCGAGCACATACATCCAAAAGACTCTGAACCGCTTGTCTGCTCTTTTTCATGACGTTGGTGTAGATCATCGTAGTTTTGATATCCTGGCGAGCAAACACTGACCAATGAAAATGTGTCTTAAAACAGTTTTCCTAAACCCTGAAGCAACTATGCTGAAATTACCATAGCTATATGTGTTTGGTTTCGATACGTGTTAAGAGGTGGACATGGCCATCAGTGATATCAGCCCAACGGTAACTTTAGGACTTCTACTCATATTGGGTGTCGTCTTATCGGTTTGGTTGATAATCCGCACCTGGTACTTTCAACGAGTAATCCATTTAAGTGCTCAAGTCTCCCATCAAGACGGGAGAAAATTACCTGGACATCCTCCAGATTTATTGGTCGGTAATTTGCGAGAAATTTACCGCTCCCAGAATCGTTTGTCTGCTTATTATGGATTCCATCAAAGATTTGGAGAGATGGTGCAAATCTTCTGGATGTGGCGACATCAAGTCTCAGCAGCAGACTACCGTGTTGCCCATAGAATTTTGGTTGCCCACCAACATAAATACGAGAAGTTTCGCCCAAACTCCTTGATTCGCCGCTTATACGGCTCCAGCGTTCTGACAAATAGTGGAGAAGATTGGAAACGCCAACGTTCAATAATGAACGAGGCATTCTCCAAGAAAAATATTGTTCGATTTCATAATATCTTTGTTGCTAATGCAGCGAAGCTGGTTGCAAAATGGTCCGAACAGATTGAGATAACTGAAGAAAGTGTCTCTCTAGATATTTATTCTGATTTAGTGGTTTTGTTCTTAGATATTGTGGGGGAGAGTACTATCGGTCATTCGTTTGGAGCGATTCAGGGGGGAGCCGACGAGTTTCTGAGTCATCTTCACTACGTCGTCGATCAAAGTACCCGTCCCATGCATCAATTCACAGCTTGGTGGAAATATTTTCCGTTACCATCCAATCTAAAATTGGCAAAGTCTTTTGCTATAATTGATACCTTTCTGGACGAGTTGATTAGTCGTAGACGGAAACAGATTGAAACGATCAACTTCAAAGAAGAAAATTATTCGTTGGATCTAGAACGTCCAAATATTTCCGTCACAGAAAAGACTAATGTTCTTGATTTATTGCTGCGATCTACAGCTCTTAAAGATGGCGAGACTTCAGCCTTGAGCGATCGCGAGGTTCGAGATAACTTACTGGCTATCCTAGTTAATGGTCATGAAACTGTTGCAACGAGCGTTGCCTGTTCTATTTATTTACTGGCTCGGAACGGCGAGAAATGCATTCATGCTCAAACAGAGGTTGACCAGGTAATAGAACGTAGTCATGGAAAACTCACTGAAGTTGGGGTTTCCGAGTTGCATTATCTAGAGAGTGTTATTCAAGAGTCGCTTCGTCTCTATCCGCCTATGGCTGGTTTGCAGCGGATTAGTTTGGAGCAAGACGTTTTGGAAGAATGGTCGATTCCGGCAAGGCAGGTGATCGGAATTCCACTACAGCCATTGCACTTGAATGAAGAGTATTTTGGGCAGAACGCCGACCAATTTATACCTGAGCGGTATCTTGAGCATCAAGTTAATCGTAACCTGCCAATTTCAGAAATTCAGTCCTCAAAACAATGCCCTGTTCAATGGCTACATAGACTCAACTCACAATCTAATACCGCTGATCGAAGTGCTCCCCTTCTACCGCTTGCGTTCGGTGATGGTGCCCGAAAATGTTTAGGAGAGCATTTTGCAACATACGAAATGAAGGTAATTATCGCAACTCTGTTGTCCCATTTTGAGTTTAAGATTGCTCCTAACTTTGAACTTGATCCAGAGTTAGGAAAATTCGGCCTCTTTATTTCTATGTTCCCAAAAGGAGGGGTTGAGATGGTTATCCGTCAACGTCAATCTGGGGGGTCACTCCTTGGCTATTGAAGCAGCAATATGGATTTACTGGGGATTTTGCCTAATTGCCGCA
>JBAUTA010000092.1:0-1853 GCA_049581985.1 Kovacikia sp. | reverse complement strand
GAGTTGGAGGGGCTTTAGGGGGAGGGCAAGCTGGGGTGAAGTAATTAATGAAACCCGAAGTTTTTAGGCTTCAGCCGTTAGCCTTTCACCACCCGCCTACGCCTTATCTTCGATAAATTCTATATTCAACCAGATCGAGAAGCTGACCGCTGAGATTCAACTGTTCATATTCTCGATATACTTTACCACCTAAACTTTCGGGGATTTTGCGACTGGGAATATTGCGTTTATCTACTGGATAGGAGAGGTAGTTATACTCCAGGTTCTCATCCGTCCAGGCTTTCAGATACCGGATGGCTTCTCGGCCATAGCCATAGCCGTGAGCATTTTTTTTAGTCCAAATTCCCAGTTCTGGGGTTTCCGTATTGATCTGGTGGACTCCACAGACGCCTATAAATTCAGAATCCCCTTTTTTCAAAATCACTAAGGTCAGATCAGTGCCGTTTTCTTGATGGCGAATAGCATCACGGATAAACTGCATCGTTTCATCGATCGCCTGAGGTGGTTTGGGATGCATAAACCGGGTGATTTCGGCGGTAAACTCTTGAAAAATGGTGTCAGCATGCTCCAGGGAAATGGGCGCAAGAATCAGCCGTGGACTCTCCAACAAAACTGGTTCCAGGGTATTCATCATTTCTAATTCCAGACAAATTCCAGGATAGGTTGAGCGGCAAACTGGGGCTTTTCCAGGTGAGGAACATGACCACAATGGGGAATCCAGATCAGGTTGCTGTGAGGAATCATTTCCTTAAATTTTCCAGCATCAGCCACACCCAGAATCCTATCAGAGTCGCCCCAGAGAATACGGGTCGGCTGCTGAATTTGAGCAATCTTATCTGCCAGAAAGGTATAGCCGCCACTTTTGGTAAAAGCGATGATGGCCCGCTGCCAGCCAGGATACTTCAAATGGAGATCGGCACAGAGGAGGGCGTCAGCAGACACAAAACTGGGGTCAACGTAGGCATTTAAGCTAACCTTTTTACGCACTTGGGGCCGATGCAAAAAATTTGCTGCCAGATATCCCAGCGGAGGAAACAGATATTTGCCGATCGCTGGTCCCATCGCGAATCCAGCACTATCAATCAGCACCAACTTTTTGACTACCTCAGGATAGGAAAGCGCAAAATCGATCGCAGCGGCTCCCCCCATGGATGCACCTACTAGGATGATGGGTTGATCAATGAGGGATTTCCAGAAGGAATACAAATGGGTTTTAATCGCAGGTGGGTCAAACGACACATTTGGTGGGCGATCGGTAAAGCCAAAACCCAGCAGATCCACCGCCCAGGTTTCAGCTTTAGCAGCGAGTAAAGGAAATAAACGCCGGAACTCCAGAATTGAGCTATCAAACCCGTGTAACAGTAACAAGGGAACTCCACCCGCGCCCTGGTGAATGTAGGTCGTAAAAATGGGTTCGGCCCTGAGGGGCGTCATCACCGCTACGCGTTCGATCCTCTGAACCAGAGAGATGGAGGTTGCTTCGGTCAGTTGAGCGGCTTCTGGTGGGAAAAAGGTGGGAAACATACGACCTTTCATGACAAACTTGACGATCGCCCGGAGAATTCACCTGTATTATGGGGGCGATTGCCTCTACCCAGATAGACTTGACTCAAATTTAGTACAAGAATACTATTTCGGTGGGGATTTTTGATTTGAGCAAAATGTAGATTTATCGATTTGAGCAAAATGTGCATTTGACCAAAATATATTCTAGTCCCTGATCCCTGGCCCTGGTGTACCCTAGCAACAACGAGCAAAGCTATGAAACCTCACAAATCCTTTCTCGTCCAAGCACAGTATTTTGCTTTTGGAGCAGGAGCAATACTCCTGGCTCTTTTGGGGCCGCTTAAAGC
>JBAUTA010000091.1:0-6743 GCA_049581985.1 Kovacikia sp. | reverse complement strand
ACCTGAGTTCCCAGCAATAATCCCAAAGTCAATGTCCAGACTGACTTTTCGTCTGGTGCCTGGAAGCCCTCTGCGGCCTGCCGTTGGAACAGATTTAGCCAGCAAAAAAGCTGACTCCATTCTGCGGGATGGGTGAACCCGGAAACGGCGATCGCTCCCCAGAACGCAGTTAGCCCCAGCAAGCAGCCAGCTATCCACGGGGAGTACTGCTTAGATTGGCGCAAAAATGGCTTAATGCGTTGAACTTGACCCTGTCTAGTAATCACAAGAACCTGCCAGAGTGAAACAGCACGAAACAAATATATTTTCTTTAAAAGAAGTTAAGTTTTTTAGCAGTACTTCAAAGTATAAGGGGATTTGCAAAAGTATAGAGTGATTTGCAAGCTGCCCCTGGATTTTACAGAAGTCTTGATTTGTAGGTTCTCCAGGCGCTTTGTTTTTTGCTTTGGGGAAATCGTGTCATCTTTTCTTAGTACGATTTGCCAGAAAAAATGGATGTAAAAGGTTGAATATCTTAACAATTTGATACCTGGAGGGTGGCACGGTTGGGCATGGGAAATCGGATTTTTCTGGGAATTGGCAGTGCATTACTCATCCTCTTCTGCCACTATGGACAGTGTTGTTTCATGTCCATTGCCATGACTGCTGCCAACCAACCGCTGGTTTATCCCCCTAGTCGGCAAACGAATCAGGTTGACGATTATCACGGCGTAAAAATTTCTGATCCCTACCGTTGGTTAGAGAATCCTGACTCGGCAGAAACAAAGGCGTGGATTGAGGCACAAAATCAGCTCACCTTTGGGTATCTCAACGCAATTCCTGAGCGTGAATCCATCCGGAAACGCCTGACCCAGCTATGGAACTACGAGAAATACAGCATTCCTTTTAAGGAGGGGGATTCTCCTAAGCAGGGTGACGCCGGACGCTATTTTTATTTCAAGAACGATGGTTTACAGAATCAGAGCGTCCTATACACCCTGAAGTCCTTGGACGACGAACCGAGGGTACTCCTGGATCCCAATACCCTCTCTCCGGATGGCACGATCGCCCTTTCCGGTTTGGCCATCAGCGAAGATGGCAAGCTGATGGCCTACGGGTTGTCTACTTCTGGATCAGACTGGCAGGAGTGGAAAGTCCGCCAGGTAGAAACGGGCGAAGATCTGAGCGATCGTGTGCAGTGGGTGAAGTTTTCCGGTGCTGCCTGGACCCACGACAACAAAGGGTTTTTCTATTCCCGCTATGACCAACCGCAGGAAGCCTCCAGGCTGGAGGATACTAACTATTTTCAAAAGCTCTTTTACCATCGCATTGGCACTGACCAGTCAGAGGATATTCTGATCTATGAACGTCCCGACCAAAAGGATTGGGGCTTTAGCGGCGGGGTAACGGAGGATGGGCGTTACCTGATTGTTTCGGTTTGGCTCGGCACCGATAGCCGCAATCTTGTGTTCTATAAGGATCTGTCCGATGCCAAGGCTCCTGTTGTTGAGTTAATCAATACGTTTGAGGCGGAATACAGTTTTATTGATAATGAGGGCGATCGGTTCTGGTTTCAGACGAATCTGGATGCGCCCCGGAGGCGTGTAATTGCGATTGACATCAAGCAACCGGAGCGATCGAACTGGCAGGAAGTGATCCCCCAAGCCGACGAAACCCTGGAAGGGATCGGCGTGCTCAACCATCAGTTTGTTGCTACCTACCTGAAGGACGCTTACAGTCAGGTAAAAATCTTTGACCTGAAGGGTCAATTCCTGCGGCCTGTAGCGCTTCCTGGAATTGGCTCGGTTGGCGGGTTTGGCGGCAAACGGTGGAACACGGAAACGTTCTATATCTTTACCAGTTTTACAACGCCTCCCACCATTTACCGCTACGACATGGTCACAGGCGAGAGCACGTTGTTTCGCCAGGCCCAGGTGGATTTCAACCCAGAAGATTATGAAACCCGCCAGGTTTTCTATCACAGTAAAGATGGCACGCGGGTGCCCATGTTTATTGTTCATAAAAAGGGATTAGTGCTGGATGGTAGGAATCCGACTTTTCTCTCTGCCTACGGTGGATTCAACGTCTCGTTAACACCCAGCTTTTCAGTTAGTTTGCTGGTTTGGATGGAGATGGGTGGAGTCTATGCCGTTCCTAACCTGCGCGGTGGTGGCGAGTATGGCGAGGACTGGCACCAGGCAGGCATGAAGCTCAAAAAGCAGAACGTGTTTGATGATTTTATTGCCGCTGCCGAGTGGCTGATTGCCAATCAATATACCTCGTCCGCCAATCTGGCTATCGCTGGTGGCAGCAACGGCGGCTTGCTGGTCGGTGCCTGTATGACCCAACGCCCAGAACTGTTTGGAGCTGCCTTGCCAGCGGTGGGGGTGATGGATATGTTACGGTTCCACAAATTTACGATCGGTTGGGCCTGGACGGCAGAATATGGCTCGCCTGAGGATCCAGAGGAGTTCAAAGCGCTTTATGCCTACTCTCCTTTGCACAATCTCAAACCCGGTACTGCCTATCCCGCCACCTTGATTACCACTGCCGACCACGACGATCGCGTGGTTCCTGCCCATAGCTTTAAATTTGCTGCCGCCCTCCAGGCTGCCCACAGGGGCACTGCTCCCGTGCTGATTCGAATTGAAACCAAAGCAGGGCATGGTGCTGGCAAGCCAACCGCTAAGCAGATCGAGGAAGCGGGCGATCGTTGGGCGTTTCTGGTCAAGGTTCTGGACATCTCAACCGCTGACTAGGGAATGGGAACCGAACCCCCCCAATAAATTGGTATGAGGTCGATCAATCCTCTGCTTTTAGCGGTTGCCCGGTCTGCATCCCTTCAAACACCTGCAATACAACTAACCCTACCAGTGTGGATAGAGCCACCCCGCACCAGAGATTATCCGCCACTGGGAGGGATTGATCCATGGCCCAGCCGCCCAAGGTTGGACCGATGAAAAAGCCGATCGCCCAGGATTGGGAACCGACCGCCACATAGGTTGCCCTCAAGGAGGGGGGCGCAAGTTCTGACAGCAGGGCGGCAGCAAAAGGTTTGTGCAGCACGGACGCGATCGACAATGTGCATAAGGCAACCACGCCCCAAATGTATTGGGACGTCCCAGCGATTCCTGTTATCCAGACAAGAAAGAACCCCAAGGCCCACAGCCCCATCGCGATCATCAGCACACGGGTATGCTTGAATGAACTGAATATTTGGGATAGGGGTAACTGCAGGAGCGTACCCAAGCCGATATAGCACCAGGTAAATAGACTGGCAGTACTCGCCAGCGCCGCATCCGTTCCGCCTACAGCAGGAACAAAGTTGGTGAAATAGAGCGGCAGAGTGCTGGTAACCAAAGCAACATAGGTCGTGAATAGGGTGTTGGCAAGGAAATAGACGAGCAACATCCGGTCCTTCAGCGCGATGACAATTCCCTGGGTCGCTTGCTCCTGCTCCGATCTGGCCTGTCGCGTTTCAGTAAAGACAAGCTGAATCATCAGGAGAAAGACCAGGAAAATTAGCCCACAGCCGATAAAAACCAACTGACCGGGCTGGTTGGTGAGTGTCAAATATGCGCCTCCAGCCAGAACTCCAACCCCAACGCCCAAGTTGTCTGCCACACTTGCGATCGCATAGGCTGGACCCCGCTCCTCCGGTGTGGTCAAATCAATCACGGTCGCGTTAACCGTTGTCCAATAGCCCCCCAGGCTAAACCCCAGTAGCAGGCAGGCCGCAACCAGCAGCAGCAAGCTATGGGTGACCGACAGAATCAGGGATACGATCAGACTCAGCACCACTGCGATCGACAGCGTTACTTTTCGCCCAAATTTAGGAGAATCCGCCATCGGTCCCCCAATTAGATGCCCTGCAATTTCCGTTAATGAAATGAGCCCCAGGCTAAAACCAACGGAGGTTGCCGACAGCCCTACCTCATTTACAAACACAATGGGAATATAAAAACTCATCAACCCAGAACCGACCTGGCAGAGCGATCTTCCCGCTGCCAGCCGCCACACCTGCGGATTCGATAGGCGGTAGGCGGAGAATATCCCGGTGGTACGAGGGGTCTCGATTTTTTCTTCAATACCCATGAGCGTCAAGAATTATGAATTATGAATTGTGAATTGAACTCTGAATTGAATTCTGAATCGAATTTCCCCTATCTCCGCGTCTCCGCATCGGCTTCTGCCCTCCCCCGTCCGCTTTAAACCAATAGACCTGTACTTTACTTAATCAGGACTCAAGCAGGAATTGCTCTCAATCCTTACATCTTCCTCCACGCCCAACCCCCAACTCTCCCATGAAGCGCTTTTTAATTTTTTTCTGGTTAACGGTTGCCCTGCTCTTTGCGATCGCAAGTTGTCATTCCAATCCCTACAGCAGTAGAAGTGGCGACATCATTATTGCCTCTAAGGATTTTACTGAGCAAGACATTTTGGGTGAGCTATTGGCACAGCAGGTTGAGGCAAAAACCGGACTGAAGGTCGATCTTCGCCCCCGCTTGGGCGGCTCCTTTGTCTGCCACCAGGCAATTATTAACGGCAAAATTGACGCCTATATCGAATACACCGGAACCGCTTTCACGGGCATTCTCAAGCAACCATCCCTGCCAGATCCCAAACAAGTCTTCCAAAAGTTGCAGCAGATGTATGCTCAGCAATTTAACCTGACAGTGTTGCCCTCCCTTGGCTTCGAGAATACTTTTGCCATGATTATTCGGGGTGAAGATGCCCAACGCTATCAACTCCAGACCCTTTCCCAGGCTGCCCAATATACTCCCCAGTGGCGGGGCGGCTTTGGCTACGAGTTTTTGGAACGGGAAGATGGGTTTCCAGGACTTGCCAAGACCTACAATTTGCAATTCTCCAAACCTCCTCAGATTATGGATTTGGGACTCATTTATCGGGCCTTGATTCAAAAGCAAGTAGATCTGATTGCAGGCAACTCCACCGATGGACAAATCGCCCGTTTAGGTCTGGTTGTTCTAAAGGATGATAAGCATTACTTCCCACCCTACGAAGCTGCTCCCATCGTGCGTGCAGATACCTTGAAAAAATATCCCCAATTACGGGAAGCGATCGCCCAACTGGCAGGCAAAATCTCCCCTAACGAGATGCAACACCTAAACTATCTGGTAGAAGGGGAGTTTCGCGATGTCAAACAAGTCGTGCACGAATTCTTGCAATCCAAGAAATTGCTCTAGGAAAAATGATGTCTGCTGGCAAAGTTGTGCGCCAGCAGACAAACGTGAGCATCCACTGAATTATCCATCCCGCCTGATTGCCAAAGCTTTTGTCCGATCGCCTGAAGCGCCCTCATCCTAGCCCTCTCCCAATTTGCTATCTCAAAAGGTTGATTACCTTTAATGGTTGATTACTTTTAATGGTTGATAGCCTGACCTGTTGCCGGGTCAAACACAAATAAATGCTCGAAGTCGAGTTGTAGCGAAAAGCGATCGCCCACCCGCACCGGGTATTTGGGTGCCACCTGAACATTAATTATCTGCGGCTCACCCCCATCTCTGCTGAGGAGAACCGTGCGAATCAGGGTTTCCCGTCCCAAAGGTTCAACAACGCTGGCTTCCACTGTCAGATGTCCGGCCTCAGAAACCATTTGTAGATGTTCTGGCCGAATGCCCAGGTCAAACCGTTGTCCCTGCGTGGGCTGAAGTTGAGTGTGTAATTCCCTCAAAACGGGAAGAGTCTGGCCGCTGATTTGAAAGGCTGAACCCTGATAGGAAGCTTTCAAAATATTCATCGGGGGATTGCCTAAAAAAGTTGCCACCATGCGGTTGGCGGGTTGACTGTAAATTGCTTGAGGAGCACCAATTTGCTGAATTCGCCCCTTATTCAGCACGACAATCTGGTCTGCCAATGTCATCGCCTCTATCTGGTCATGGGTCACGTAGATGGTTGTAATGCCCACCCGCTGATGGAGTTGCTTTAGTTCAGCGCGGGTATCATCGCGCAACTGGGCATCCAGATTGGAAAGGGGTTCATCCAGCAAAAACACCTGGGGTTGGCGGGCGATCGCCCGCCCCAGGGCTACCCGCTGTTGCTGCCCACCCGAAAGCTGGCGTGGTTTACGATCCAGCAAATGCTCAATATCCAGCATCCGGGCCACCCCCTCAATCCGTTCTCGGATCGTTTTAGAATCGGCTTTTCGCATCTGCAAGCCAAACGCTAGATTCTCCGCCACACTCATGTGCGGATAAAGCGCATAGTTCTGAAAGACCATTGCCACATCCCGCTGCCGGGCTGGAATTTGATTGACCCGCCGATCGCCAATGTAAAGATTGCCAGCGGTTGCCGACTCCAGTCCGGCGATCGTCCGCAGAATCGTGGACTTACCGCAGCCCGATGGACCGACCAATACCCAAAACGCTCCATCTGGCACCTCAAAGGTGATTTCTTCGATCGCGGTAATATTGCCAAACCGGCGGGCAATTTCCTGAAGCCGTACATTTGCCATAAAGCTGACACCGTTGATAGACCGAAATTCTATGGAAAACAGGCGAAAGGCAAAAAATCCCAGGAGTTAACCCTTATCTGTAATTACCCGATGCCGCTTTCCCCAGGGACGTGTTGCCGGAATAAACGATAGGCCACGTTTTTTAAGGTTTAGTAACGCGAATCAGGCTATTTTCAGGCTTTTCGTAAAGACATTCTAGAACGCTTGCCCCTCTGATGAACCAACCTTTAAGGTGTGAATAACAGTCCTCATTTAAGTACGTACTTAAATCACCCCTTAAGTGATACGT
>JBAUTA010000090.1:0-4862 GCA_049581985.1 Kovacikia sp. | reverse complement strand
GCTTTAAGCTGTGTCTAGCCAGCATTTTCAACGTTTGTACTGACGCTACTGACACAGGTAGTAACTAAAATTGCAAATTGATTCCACAGACCAACCAGGATTTGATTCAAAATAGTTTTTGACAAACCTTGAAAAGATTCACAGAAAGTGCTTTCAGGCTGGTGGCTGGCAGCAGACGCTAATTTATTTACTGAAATAGGGAATTGACATTAAGGAGCGTAAAAAATACGATTGAACTATGGGCACTCTTAAAAAATAGTGTTATCCCTATTAAAAGAAGAATACCTTTCCCCAGTAGTTCATTTGACCTGTTTTAAGTCCTTCTTTAAAAACCTTAGACCTGCCTGTTGATTTTTTAAAAATGAAAGTTTTAGACTTTTTCTGCGGTCTTCTCCCTTTCCGAAGGTGGCTATTACCTCTTCCCAAGTCAGGCACCTTCTTCCCACGCCGGAGTTAATAAACCTATTTCGTTTAAGCCACAGGTGAGTTACCGAAGATAGGTCTTAGGGCGAATTTTACCCTTTATCTTCTGGACAATTCTTCATCTTAATCAACCTAAATTTTGATCGTCAGGGAGCGCATATTATGATGTTCATTCGGATGCCCGTTGAAAACCTAGCCAAAATCCAGGAAAAAAATGGGGATCAGCCTGGGCTATCGGGCAAGGAACTCCTTAAGAACTCCGAAATGATCGTTCAGGAGGCTCTGACAAAGTTGACCGATGGCGTCCTGATTATTACGGAAGAGAAAAAGGTTATTTTCGCGAACGAGTGCGCCTGTAGAATCCTCCGCCAGATCAATCAGGATCAGGAGAATACTGAACCAATTCCTAGAGAAATTAATTACCTATGCAACTCTTTAAGTGATATTCGGCGGATGTTTCCCGGACAACACTGGATGATGACGACGAAGATCTGTATCAGCAGTGCAGTCACATTTAATGTCCATGCCCGATATATGAAACTGGATACCTTAGGTAAATACTGCATTGTACTGGTGCTAAAAGATCAGTACCAGTTGATTAAAACCATTGCAGTTGAAGAAGCCCAGAAATTTAACTTAACCGATCGCGAAACTGAAATCTGGTTACTTCAGCGGGCTAACTACACCTATAAGCAGATTGCTTCTGAGTTGTTTATTGCGCCTAACACAGTCAAGAAGCATATGCAAAATATTCATCTGAAGCAGAAGGGAATCTCTGATGATTTTATTCAGCAGATGCCCCCATTCAAATACCCGAACCCAGTTCAAGAGGGGTCATCGAGGATTGAGGACTGTCGCGATCGCCGGGATTGCTCAGAAAAAAGGGCGTAGGGCAAGCCATGGCTAAGGCTCTAACTGCTTTGGTCATCCCGCCTGTAAAGACGATCGGTCCAGCCCTTAAGCAATAGAACTCAACCCATGCTGTAACTTTAGCTGTGATCCCTCAGGGAATGGGGCACGCTGCATTTCTCCCCCCGCGTCTGACAGGGCTGCCAGTACAGTCTCTGGTTCACCCGATCGCACCAGCACAAACAAGGCTGAGGAGTTTGGTTTGAGGGAGTCCTCAACTCTCGTTAAAAAGCCAGGATCAAAGACGCCCTGGGCTATCTTTAACTCTCGGTGAAACACCACTGCACTGATAATACCGCCCCACAGTTCATTCCCTAATTCGGGAACCGGTTCGGTCAAATCGTGGTATGCCTTAACTCTGATCTTACCCCCGGCATCCTTAATGACAACAACCGCATCATCCAGGGCGAGCAAATTCTCCTGCTCAAGCTTCAGAAGTCCCAATAACACCTCTTCTGCTTTAAATTTATTGTCAAATCCCACTACAACTAATTCACACATTACGGTATTGCCATTGAAGACTCATAGATCCTTGCCATGCAGACTACCATCTCCCGCTTTCACCCTTGGTAAAGTCCAGGTTAAGCTTACTTAATAGATAGGTGTTAGAGCAATCAGTAGGTCGGCCTCATTAAATAGTAAGTAGGTAGCTCTAATTAATTGTAAGAAGGGGGAATGGGGGCTGCGCCCCCAGGCAGGGGGTTCCACCCCCTCCACCCCCAAACTCATCTTTTATTTAATTGCGCCCAGCTACTTAAGCAGGGGTTTGGGGTCTGCGCCCCCAGCCAGGGAGGTTCACCGTTTGGCTAAGACGGTCGGCAAGCGGAGTCGAGTCGCGCCCACGGGCAGCTTCCGTTTAATGACGCCCAGCTACTTCCCATTTGGGAAAGGATGGAGAATCCTGGGATGGTAACGGGTGGACAGGATGATGAGTATTTCTTCCATAAAACGATCGCCTTTCAATCTAGATATGATGTTTTTCACGTCTCTAATCCATCCTCACAATTTCCTCAGATTGTTGCTTTAAGTTCAGAGTGGAGCCAATAGAGCAATCTTCCAAGGGGGGGGGAAATATGGATTGTCACTTAGCCGCCACCCTCAAAAGCCTGCACCAATCGATTCTGGTGATTGGGTATGGCAATCCCCTGCGCCGGGATGATGGTGTGGGACAACAGATTGCCAAACAGATTGCCACCTGGAACCTGCCCAATGTGGAGGCGATCGCCGCTCACCAACTAACTCCCGAAGTGGTTGAATCGCTGGCAAGGGTTGATCGGGCGATTTTCATTGATGCCTATCGCGCCACCGCAGATCCGGAAATCCAGGTTAAACCCGTGGAACTTGCCAGGTCTGGAATGACATCAGGACATTGGTGTGAGCCGCAGGTGTTGCTGGCAATGACGCAGGTTCTTTATGACTATCATCCCCAAGCGTGGTGGGTCATGGTACCAGGGGTCAATTTTGAGTTGGGAGACAAGCTTTCTCCGATCGCCGAACAGGGAATGGTCGCAGCCCTGGCGGAAGTGGAACACTTGATTAAATCAGCGAGGATGGAACCATGCATGAAGTTGGGATGATGCAAAGACTTTTAGACACCGCTGTAGAACGCGCCAAGCAGGAAGGAGCGGAACATATTCGACTGGTGCAAATGCGCGTCGGTGACGCCTCTGGGACGGTGCCAGAGTCCTTAGAATTTGCGTTTGACGTGGCCAAGAAAGGGACGATCGCCGAAGATGCCCATCTTCAGATCGATCGAATTCCAACCGTTTGTTATTGTTTGCACTGTGGCTCGGAATTTCAACCCATTGATCAACTCTATGAATGTCCCCAATGCCATCAAATCAGCACTGAAATCAGACAGGGCAAGGAGTTTGAGCTGGAATTTTTGGAAGTATCGTAACCCATAGGGACAGGTCTAAGAGGATGTTTTAAAGGTCCCCTATGGTGTATCAAAACTACCCAGATCCCCCTAACTCCCCCTTAAAAAGGACTTTCAAGCCTGTTCCCCCTTTTCAAGGGGGGCTAGGGATCTTGAAGTGTCTAACCTCACAGCCTATACCTTTTCAAACACCCTCTAAGCTGACAAGTCTAAGGTGCGTCCGGTCATGTCAGGAAGGGAGGATAACGGGTAAGGACAACTGTAAGCGGATAACTCAGCGGATAACTCAGCAGATAACTATGTAAGCTTTGAGAAGTCAATCATGCTTTTACGCTACATTCTGGCGTGGATTCCGATGATGCTAATTGGCATCATAAATGGCGTTATTCGAGAAGCAACCTATGGAAAAACCCTGAGTGAGTTACGTGCCCATCAGGTTTCAACGATTACTGGAGTCCTATTGCTTGGACTTTATATTGGTTTGCTCATGCACCGTTGGAGTCCTGCATCACTCCAGCAAGCATTTTTAGTTGGAGTGCTCTGGTTAGGCTTCACAATCGCCTTTGAGTTTATTTTTGGACACTATATTGCAGGGCACTCATGGAGCCAACTTTTGAGAGACTACAACCTATTGGCAGGTAGGGTTTGGCTTTTGGTCCTGGTTTGGATCACTATTGCTCCGCCCCTGTTCTACCGATTTCTACCATGAAGCCAGATCCGCCTTGCATTAGCCAAAGATTACAGATTGCGGTTCAGGGTGCCGTTCAGGGCGTGGGCTTTCGTCCGTTTATCTATCGCCTGGCAACTGAGTTAGGGCTGGTTGGCTGGGTGAATAATTCTGCTCAAGGCGTTGTGATTGAAGTTGAGGGAACACGATCGCAACTCGATCGATTTCAAATTCGCCTTGATCAGGAAAAACCTCCCCGATCGCAGATTCACAGTTTAGCAACCTCATGGCTGGATCCCATTGGTTACTCTGCCTTTGAGATTCGAGTCAGTGTTGGAGGTGAGAAAACAGCGATTATGTTACCCGATCTGGCAACCTGCTCTGACTGTCTCCAGGAACTCTTTGAGCCAACCCATAACCGCTATCGCTACCCCTTTACCAACTGCACCAATTGCGGTCCACGTTTTAGCCTGATTGAAGCACTTCCCTACGATCGCCCCAACACTACGATGAAGTCCTTCAACCTATGTCCGCATTGCCAGACAGAGTATGAAAACCCTGGCGATCGTCGGTTCCATGCCCAGCCCAATGCCTGCCCCAACTGCGGTCCCCATCTAGAAGTCTGGAATCCAACAGGCGCAACCCTTGGATTCCATGACAACGCTTTAAAAATTGCAGCAGACGCCATTCGCCAGGGCAAGATCGTTGCGGTTAAAGGTCTGGGAGGATTTCATTTGATCGTCGATGCCCGCAACGAAACTGCGGTGCAGCGTTTACGCCAGGCAAAACATCGCGCAGCAAAACCCTTTGCCTTGATGTATCCTACCCTGGAGCTAATCAAAGCCCACTGCGAAGTCTCCGATCCAGAAGAACGGTTGTTGAGATCGCCCGCAGCGCCAATTGTGCTGTTAAAACTTAAAACGCCACCCTCTCCCCTCCTCCCCTCCCGCCCCGCCCCTGCTGTCGCCCCCCACAGTCCCTACC
>JBAUTA010000089.1:0-1814 GCA_049581985.1 Kovacikia sp. | reverse complement strand
GTCATAGAACAGGTGAAGGGAGAAGGAAGGCAAAGGACAGAAGATAGAGAGGATCCCAAAGGAGCGCGAAGGAGCGGGGGAAATCAGGCGTCAGGGATGGGGGAGGAGGGAAGTTGTATTATTTTTCAATCCCCCTCTTCCCCTCTCCCTAACTTCTCATCCCATTACCCCAGGTTCAGGCTCCTGGCGGCGGCGGCGGCACCGATCCCAAAATGGATGCCAGATCGGGAACTTCTTCGGCCCGTTGCCAGCCTGACATTCCGGTTCTCCAGACGTAGGATTCGCGGGTCAAGCCATTTTGCAGCAATTGGTTAGGAGGAAAGGGACCAAAGTTTTGTCCTTCACGGGAGATAAACCATTGAACCGTGGACGCCACTGGAGGAGGGGGTGCAATTGCTTGGGAGGGCTGCTGCATGGCGTTGGTGAGCTGCTGCCCCATCGCGATACCCACGCCAAAGTCCAGGGCTGGCGTGCCGCCACCCGCCGGATTTTTAGCGGATTCTTCGATCGCGTTAGCCGCCTGGAATTGGGCATATTGCTGCATGTTGCCAATAATGCCCATTGAGGCGCGTTTGTCGAGGGCAGTCTCTACTTCGGGCGGCAGAGAAACGTTTTCAATCAGCAGTTGGGTCAATTCCAGCCCAAACCGTTGAACTTCAGGCTGCATGGTAGTGCGAATGGTTTCGCCCAATTCGCCATAGCGGGCAGCAAAATCCAATAGGGGAATTTGGGCTGTGCCGATCGAGGTCGCCAGGGCAGTCATGATCATGTTACGGATCTGATCGCTGACTTCGTCTACCTGAAAGAGTCCGTCGGTGCTGATCAGCTCTTGTAGCAGATGAGCCGGATCGGCAACGCGCAGGTTGTAGCTGCCAAATGCCCGCAGCCGAATGGGACCTAACTCTGGATCGCGCACCGTAATCGGGTTAGCGGTCCCCCATTTGAGATTGGTGAAAATCTTGGTGTTGAAAAAATAAACTTCTGCTTTGAAGGGGGAGTTAAACCCATACTTCCACCCCTTAAAGGTGCTGAGGATGGGGAGGTTTTGGGTGGTTAACTCATACATACCAGGTTGAAAGGAGTCGGCAACTTGTCCTTCGTTGACAAAAACTGCTTTCTGACCAGGCCGTACGGTTAGCTTCGCGCCCATCTTAATTTCGTTGTTATGGCGCTCAAAGCGATAGGCTATGGTGTCGTTGCTATTGTCCAACCATTCGACAATATCAATGAATTCGCCCCGAATTTTGTCTAAAAGTCCCACGTATTCCTCCCTGGGTATTGTTCAGGTATGAACTGTTACTCACTAAACTACAGGGTTCCCTGCCAGGACTCCGGAGTAACTGAGAGCAGGGGGCAGGTGTAAGTCAGTCATCGGGTAGGCGTCATAAATGCGCTTATCAGGGCGATACACACCCTCCAGCCCTAAAGTAATTTTTAGTTAAATTGCACCCAGCTACTAACCTTTGCGATCAAAAAACGTTAGATTTCAGACTTGCCATAACTGAATTGCTTAGAATTAAGGAGGTTTCCAAGCAAAAATGTACCGGATTGGTAGGGGTAGGTTTTGCCAGAGTCTTTGCATTCAGCCGCTTGCTTTAGTGTCAAACCTGCCCCTAGAGTGTTTTGTTTGCTAGAAATCTCCTAAGAACAATGATTTAGGACTGCTATAGCGATCCTATTTGGATTGTGAGCAAGGATTCCACTGGAATTCTTGCTCACAAAGCCCCTTAAACTCACAACTGATTTAGAACTGTTGTTAGGACTGTTATACAGAGGAGTTGGTATGGGCCATCCGGCTCTCCCACCGACAGCAT
>JBAUTA010000088.1:0-8317 GCA_049581985.1 Kovacikia sp. | reverse complement strand
TCCTGGAACCCTTGCAGGAACTTGGTTTAGAAATCACTGGGCTAGATCAGCTGACAGGGTTGCCAGAATACCGGAATGGAGGATTATGCCTGGATCTGGGGTTACTAAAGGTAAAAGATCCCATCGTTGTGCGGCAGGCCCATGTTCCTGGTTCAGAAATCATTGTCGAGTGGCGTGCCCTAACGGTGGTTCTTCTCGATCGGATTGCCGATACAATGCGACAGCAACTCAAAATGACCAGTGTCAAACTTCCCCTGGCAAAAATTCTTCAAGGAGGAACCTGGGCGGCTGGACGACAGATTGCGGCTGAACTGCGAGAAGGTGGTCCGCCCCCGATTCAGATTGCAAGTGATGGAACAGTATTTTAAGCAGTTCGATCGCATGCATATCTGCCGAATGCTGAACCCTGATCCTGGGAGGTAGCGATGTTATTCAGGTTGCCATCCTTAAAGAATAGGTTCCTGGTAAAGCGGTGTTGTAAAGGTAACGGTTGAGCCCAAACCTTCGCCCATACTGTAAAAGTTCACCACGCCTCCCATCGCCTCAACAAGCTTTTGAGAGATTGCCAGGCCCAGCCCCGTACCTCCGTATTGACGGGTACGAGAGCCATCTACCTGGCTGAAAGATTGGAATAGCTTGTCTTGTTTATCCAGAGACACCCCAATTCCCGTATCTTCCACCCGCACTTTGACCATACCAGGCAAATCCAGATTCTGAAACGCCACCTTTTTCTTAATTACTTCAACGCTAACCGTAATCCCACCATCGTGGGTAAATTTAATGGCGTTGCCAACCAAATTAAACATTACTTGCTTCAACCGCAAATAGTTCCCGTAGATGATAATTTCATCATTTGTCAGAGGCTTTTGAATTTCAAAGTAAAGATCAGTCTTCTTTTGCTGAACCTGCTGGCTGTAGGCAAACCGTTCCACATCATCCAAGAGTTCGTCTAACTTGACAGAACTCAGTTCAATTTGCATCTTACCGGCTTCAATTCTTGCAATATCAAGCACATCGTTGATAATTGTGAGCAAGTGAAGCGCTGAATTATAAGCTTCTTTGATAAAGTCGCTCTGTTCCTCTGGGTCATCTGCCATCCCATCCATAATCAGTTTGAGGAAACCAATCATGCCATTGAGAGGGGTCCGCAGTTCATGGGATGTGTTCGCCAGAAATTCACTTTTCAGTCGAGAAGCTTCCTCTGCCTGACATCGGGCTTCCTCCAATTCTCGATGCTTTTGCAGCAAATTACTATTTGCCTTTTGTAACTCTGTCGCTAGCTGTTGGCTCTTATTCAGTAGCTTTGCATGGGCAAGTGCTGTTCCTACCTGATCCGCCAGGTCTTTAATCAGTTCTAGTTCTACTTCGCTCCATTGCCGATCGTGATCGTATTGGCGTAAAATAATTAGCCCATTGGGGTTTTCTTGATAGCAGGTAGCAATTACCAGCATTGAACGAGACTGGAATTCCTGATCGCTTCCCTGCTCCTGAACAATCTGGCCCTTTTGCCCAAAAACGGGTTTTAAGGTCTGAATTGCCTCAGTTAAATAGGGATCCTCTGCTATCCAAAACGCAGCATTTAACAAAGATGGGAAAGAATCCTGACAATATTCAGCAACGACTTGAACCTTAGCGCCTTGATGGGGATCGTACTCGCAAAAAAAACATTGATTCGCACCCAGCGCCTTTCCTAACCCCTGGACTGTTTGCTGCTGGACGGTCGCCAAATCCAGGGTACGGCTGATATTCCAGGCAATTTGCGTTAACAGTTTCTGATATCGATCGGATCTGGGAGAAAGCGCTGGATAGGAGCTAACATAGCTATCAACCGGAGAAGTTATCGGATTTGCCTGCGTGATTGCTGGCTCTTCAATCGCAACCGAAGCTCCAATCAGACGTCCCGCGACTACCACCGTCCTCGGTTCCTGATCCGGCAATAAAACCGGACTCATAACTAAATCAAACAGCAACGAATATTTAGCACATCGGAAATAACACTGGAAGTGCTCTGGTGAAAGACAGTTGAGCACATGCTTAATTTGTGCATGATAGGCGGCAACATCAACCGGACTAAACGTCCCATCCCCATCGCTGCCCACCATCTGTTCTGACTTGATGCCGTATTGACCACATCCCAACCAGAAAAAAGATAGGTAATTCCCTACGCTATCCTGTACGAATACCACTTCATCAACAGCTTCACGCGAACGGTCTTCTGCGGCAGAAACCTCTAAATCCTCTGATATTGAACGTTGAAAGTCAGCAAGAGAAGCCATTAGAGTCACAAGCTGGACGAGATAAGAATTCCGAATTGGCAATCATCAGGCTAGTCATTTGGATAGTTACACTGCCTCAGTCATTCCACTCACCCCGGGGAGGCACCGGAGGATTCCGTTGGAGATTGCGAGTCAAATCGTCGTCCCGACTGTTTGCATTTCTTAACCATTGCCGGATCGCAACTTCGATAACCTTACTAGGATCATTCGTTAAATGTTTAATCTGGTCAAGCAAATCAGGGTCAAGGTGAATTGAAACCTCTACCTTGTCAGGAGATGGATGGGCTTGAATGGCAGGTTCTTTCATAGATGGCAGTTTGAGACTCTTTGGAGAAAAACAGATCCCGAAAAATGGAGAATTTACCCTGTTTAGACCATATCTGAAGAAGAGAGATGAGGCCAATTCGCAAAAGTAGGTAATAAACGATCTATGACATAAAATCTTGGCTATCCTTTATAAATTTTACATATCTACTTCGAGTAGTACATCAGGACAATCAACAGGAAGATTAGAGTTTGGGCTTAACCGTACTCTGTGTGAGAAAGAATTACAATACATTAAGCAGAAACTATGCCAAATATTAACTTTGTATGACCGACGCACCCGTTTCCCATATTCGCAACTTTTCCATCATTGCTCATATTGACCACGGTAAATCAACCCTGGCCGATCGACTGCTACAGACGACAGGCACTGTCGATGCCCGGGAAATGAAGGAACAATTCCTGGACAATATGGAATTGGAGCGAGAACGGGGAATCACGATTAAGCTGCAAGCGGCTCGGATGAACTACACCGCCCGTGATGGTCAAAAGTATGTCTTGAATCTAATCGATACTCCCGGACATGTCGATTTTTCCTACGAAGTATCCCGATCGCTGGCCGCTTGTGAAGGGGCGCTATTGGTAGTGGATGCCTCCCAAGGCGTTGAAGCACAAACCCTGGCGAATGTCTATCTGGCATTAGAACATAACCTGGAAATTATTCCGGTTCTAAATAAAATTGATTTGCCAGGAGCTGAACCAGACCGGGTTAAACAGGAAATTGAAGAGGTCATCGGCCTGGATTGTAGTGGCGCGATTCCAGCATCTGCCAAGGAAGGAATTGGGATTGATGAAATTTTAGAGGCAATTGTCCATCTCATCCCCGCTCCGGCAGATACCACGCAAGAACCTTTACGAGCCCTAATTTTTGACAGTTACTACGACCCCTATCGGGGTGTCATTGTATACTTTCGGGTAATGGATGGCAAGGTCAAGAAGGGCGATCGGGTGCGCCTCATAGCATCCGGAAAAGAATATGTAATCGACGAACTGGGGGTTCTCTCGCCTACTCAAGTTCCAGTTGAAGCCCTTCACGCTGGAGAAGTTGGCTACCTGGCAGCCGCCATCAAAGCTGTCGAAGATGCTCGCGTGGGAGACACCCTTACCCTGGCAGCCGCGCCCGCAAAAAATCCTCTCCCAGGTTATGTCGAAGCCAAACCAATGGTTTTTTGTGGCATGTTCCCCACAGACGCCGACCAATTTGAGGATCTGCGCGAAGCACTGGAAAAGCTAAAACTGAGTGATGCTGCCCTTCAGTATGAACCAGAAACCTCTAGCGCAATGGGGTTTGGGTTTCGCTGCGGCTTCCTGGGCCTACTGCATATGGAAATCGTCCAGGAACGACTGGAACGGGAATACGATCTGGACTTGATTACAACGGCTCCTTCCGTGGTCTACAGGGTCACCACTATCAAGGGAGAAGTGATTGAAATTGACAACCCCAGTAAGCTACCTGACCCTCAGCAGCGGGAAAAAATCGAAGAGCCCTACGTTCAAGTAGACATCATTACACCAGAACAATTTGTTGGCACTTTGATGGAACTGAGCCAGGGTCGGCGCGGTCTATTCAAAGATATGAAGTATCTGACGCCAGGCCGAACGACCCTGATCTATGAGCTACCTTTGGCCGAAGTGGCGACCGATTTTTTTGATCAGATGAAATCCCGATCACGTGGCTACGCCAGTATGGAGTACCAAATCATCGGCTATCGGGAAAATCCACTCGTCAAACTTGACATCATGATTAACGGGGATCCGGTTGATCCACTCGCCACTATTGTCCATCGAGATAAGGCCTATGGGGTTGGGCGTGCCCTGACCGAGAAGTTGAAAGAGCTGATCCCCCGCCACCAGTTCAAAATTCCCATCCAGGCGGCGATCGGCAGTAAAGTCATCGCCAGCGAACATATCCCCGCTTTACGCAAAGATGTCCTTGCTAAATGCTATGGCGGGGATATTTCCCGGAAGAAAAAACTGTTACAAAAGCAAGCAAAAGGTAAAAAAAGGATGAAGTCGATTGGGACGGTCGATGTGCCCCAAGAAGCATTCATGGCAGTCCTTCGTCTTGAACAATAGCCAGCGATCTTAAAGGTTCGTAACACCCTGGGTTTTACTATGCTGCCAATAGTGGGCATCCTAGTCTGAGCCACCTCTAAGCGCGTGCAATTTAAGGAAAAGCACTCTGGAATCTAGACATAATCCGATCGGGCATTAACACAGAGCCAGGGTGTGACTCAGGCAGAAAATGGTGCCCTATGACGGGGCAAAATCTTAAAATCACCCAGTCAAACCGGGAGGGAATATCCTTTTACGTCTTGAAGATTCAGTGAAATCTGCCACACAAGACTTTATCAAGTAACCAGCCTTTAGCTAAGGTGATTTCCAAGAAAGCAAATTACCGGGTTAACAGTAATCTGCTGTTAAGGTGTGCAACACCGTGCCCTCTATACTACCTGGCTCTGCCTAACCTAACCCCTATCAACTATGTGGTCCTTATGAGAATTTTAGTCACTGGTGGCGCTGGTTTTATTGGCTCCCATCTCATTGATCGACTGATGCTACAAGGGCATGAGGTGATATGCTTGGATAATTTTTATACCGGACATAAACGAAATGTTCTTAAGTGGCTTGGTCATCCCTATTTTGAATTAATTCGGCATGATATCACCGAGCCCATTCGTCTAGAGGTAGACCAAATTTATCATCTTGCCTGTCCTGCATCACCCGTACACTACCAATACAATCCTGTTAAAACGATTAAAACAAATGTAATTGGAACTCTCAATGTTCTAGGACTCGCAAAACGGGTAAAAGCAAGATTTTTACTGGCATCAACCTCAGAAGTTTATGGAGATCCTGAGGTTCATCCCCAATCAGAGGAATACTGGGGTAATGTTAACACCATTGGGATCCGCAGTTGCTATGACGAGGGTAAACGGGTTGCTGAAACCCTGTCATTTGACTATCATCGCCAAAATGATGTGCAAATTCGGGTAGCCCGGATCTTTAATACCTATGGGCCTAGAATGCTTGAGAATGATGGTCGAGTTGTTAGCAACTTTGTTGTTCAAGCTTTGAAAGGACTTCCCCTAACGGTTTATGGAGATGGGTCCCAAACGCGTAGTTTTTGCTACGTTTCTGATCTGGTTGAAGGCTTAATTCGTTTAATGAATGGAGAGCATTTGGGTCCCGTAAACCTGGGGAATCCTGAAGAATATACGATTTTGCAACTGGCCCAAATGATTCAGCAAATGATCAATCCCAGTGCAGAAATTCAGTTTAAGCCCCTACCTCAGGATGACCCACGTCGCCGTAGGCCCGATATCACCCGTGCTAAGGAGTGGTTAGGTTGGCAACCAAGCGTGCCTGTTCAAGCGGGTCTCAAACAAACGATTGAGGATTTTCGAGAACGGCTTATCAATCCTGAAACCCTTCTGTCTACAGGAGATCGTGCTACCTCCTAATATCTGGAGAGCCATCTACCAACCCGGCAATGTTAGTCGCAAAAAGAAGTCTAGGTTTTTCAAGGGTTCCAGCCTAGTGTTACAAACACTAAATTTTGCACCATGGGGTTTGGGGGCTTCGCTCCCAAGCAGAGGTTCTACTCCTTCACCCCTTTCAAAACTTTATTGTTGTTGTACTAGGAAATGCAAGGTCTATTGCCGTCGGTTGAATCAGTCAGTACCTGGCTATGACTGCCTAATCTAAGCTTGCCAATTAATTTAGTTCGCTCCGCTTTTCTCCCTTTATTCCTGACATTTTCTGAGGATCTTCCCATGCGTGTTTGTGTGATTGGTACTGGATACGTCGGCTTAGTCACCGGAGCTTGCTTGGCTCATGCAGGCCACCATGTTGTTTGTGTGGACAACAATGAAGAGAAGGTGAAATTAATGAAGTCCGGGCGTTCTCCAATCTTTGAGCCTGGTCTGTCAGAGATTATCCAAACTGCGATTCAAGCAGAATTAATTGAGTTTACAACCGATCTGGGGGCAGGAGTTGCCCATGGCCAAATATTGTTCATTGCTGTAGGAACCCCTGCTCTGCCGACTGGCGAAAGTGATACCCGGTATGTAGAAGCCGTAGCGCGCGGAATTGGAGCCCATCTTAATGGCGAATATAAAGTAATCGTAAATAAATCGACCGTCCCCATCGGTTCTGGAGATTGGGTGAGAATGCTGGTGCTAGATGGGTACATCGAGCGCAAGGCAGCTGAGGCTACCCCTGTCCTGGCTGGAGCAGGTATTGCAGGCGAATCAAAGTCCATCCCTTCCCTCCCAAGGGAGCCAGAGTTTGACGTTGTGAGTAATCCTGAATTTCTGCGGGAAGGATCAGCCGTTTTCGATACCTTTAACCCGGATCGAATTGTTTTGGGTAGCAACAGCCCCAAAGCAATTACCCTAATGCAGGAATTATACACCCCGATTGTGGAGCGCCAATATTCTGCAGAGCCTTCCCTGCCTCCAGTTCCAGTCGTCGTGACAGACCTGAGCTCGGCAGAAATGATCAAATACGCAGCAAACGCCTTCCTGGCAACCAAAATTAGTTTTGCGAATGAAATTGCTAACATCTGCGATCGCGTCGGGGCTGATGTCACTGAAGTCACGAAAGGAATTGGGTTGGACTCCCGCATTGGCAGCAAGTTCCTCCAGGCTGGTATCGGTTGGGGCGGGTCCTGCTTCCCGAAAGATGTTTCGGCTTTGATCCACACTGCCGATGATTATGGTTACGAAACCCAACTGCTCAAAGCAGCGGTTAGCGTCAACAAGCATCAGCGATTAATCGTCGTTGAAAAGCTGCAACAGGTCCTAAAAATCCTCAAGGGTAAGACGGTTGGGCTGTTAGGATTAACTTTTAAACCTGATACCGATGACCTGCGGGATGCTCCTGCCCTAGACATCATCGAGCAACTTTCCCGGTTGGGAACCAGAGTCAAAGCCTTTGACCCGATCGTTTCCCAGACTGGCATGCGGCATGGCCTATCGGATGTCATTGTAGAAACAGATCCCGAACGGTTGGCAGATGGCTGCGACGCACTGGTTTTGGTAACGGATTGGCAGCAGTTTCGTAATATCGACTTTACCAAGCTAGCCGCATTGATGCATTCGCCGGTGATCATTGATGGTCGTAATTTCTTAGACCGCGAGGCCGTGGAACAGGCGGGCTTCCGTTACGTCGGCATTGGTAAGAGCTAAGAAACTTTCCAGGCATAAACTGACCGCTGTAGAGGCAAAAGCACTTTTTGCCCTACAGCGGTTTACGGTTTTTCTGATCCTTTTGGTTCTGAAAATTGGTTCTGGAAATCGCCTTGGGAGCACGGATTCTACCAAGTTAAATAGCGAACAGGGCAGATTGGGCACGAGGTGCAGGGGTGGAATCCCTGCACCTCGTCCTAACCAATAGGGCTAAGGCTATACAGTGGCTTTGAGAATGGCTAGCCCCATCTGTAAAACCAAAACGCTTCCCTAACGGAGGGTTGAGTCGGGTGGGGCTAGCGCACCCGACCGCAAGCGGCTGGATTTAAGTCCCATCCCTGATCAGTTGATTGACCCCTATTGGACCGGGACTCCGGGTGGGCAACTATTTTGCGGAAGCCGCCAATTTATCCTGAACTTTGCTTTTTGCTGTCTTGAACTGAGTTGCCAGTTGTTCCTGCTGGGCAGTGCTACAGTTATTGCGAATGGCAGCGAACAGGGTACTCTCTTCTTGCCGCACATGGT
>JBAUTA010000087.1:0-1604 GCA_049581985.1 Kovacikia sp. | reverse complement strand
GGGCACCTCGAATAATCAAAAAACAAATCCAAAAAAGCAATAACAATAGCAGAGGATGTGAAATCCTCAAACCAATTTTGCGAAAATCAAATAATCAGAATTGATTAATCTTTTACAACTAGCTTTTTCTCTAATAATTTAGCTGTTCTCTCATGTAATTACCTGTTTCTGCCAGTACACATACCTCTTAAAGTTGTAAGCTAAGTTTCGTAATCCAATCACCACTTCTACTCTTGATTGTCCAATCACCTCTATTAACTTTCCTCCCATCTCATTCACCCAGCTGCCAAAATTGTGTTCTACTTTTGCTCGGATTCGTGACCGCTCTCGATTCTGTTCTTTTTGTTGTTCCTTTAAGGGGTGGTTTCGGTATCCACGTTCATGAATATGACTCTTGAATCCCATTAATTCTAATACTTTTTCTTCTGTTTCACTGCGATAGGCACTATCTCCCCATAGCTCATCTGATTCATTCTCAATATCTAAAATACCTCCCACTATCTGAGAATCATGTACTGATGCATCGGTCACTTCATAACAGCGGATAAACCCGTACTCAACATCAATATTGATATGATCTTTATAGCCAAAGTAAGATTGTCCATTTTTCTTAGTCCACCGAGCATCTAGGTCTTTCTGGCTGAGTTTGTTGGGTTGACCCTCCCATTCTTCTGGCGCATTTCCACTCCTAATTTGTTCATTCTCTTTTTTACTGTTGTGTTGCTTAGGAACAGGAACAATTGTTGCATCTATAATCTGACCACCTTTGGCTTGATAACCTTTCTTTCTTAAATATTCTTCGAATTGCTCGAACAGGTCTTTCATGATCCCTGCTGCAACGATCTGTTCCCGAAATAGCCATATAGTTGTGGCATCGGGGATCCTATCTTCAATTCCTAACCCGAGGAATCTCATGAAGGAAATGCGATCATTAATCTGATATTCTAGTTCGGCATCACTGATGTTGTAGAGTCGCTGCAAAATTAGAATCTTAAACATTAGAATGACATCAATAGGCTTACGCCCTGCATTGCTCTTGCGTGGCTTGTTATAAATTGCTTGCAATTGAGATCTAAACTCTTCCCAAGGAATCATCTGCTGTAGTCGAGGCAGAGAATCTTTTTGTTCTACCAGCCTTTCCTGCCTGTTATCCCAATCCCAGAATCCTTTCTGACCCATTATTCAATCTCTACATTCAATGCTTATATGATCTCATATTTAACGCTCATTTGACTGTTTTTTGATGCCTAATTCGATTTTTCGAGGTGCCCTTATGCTTTAGGTGATTTTAGTCTGTGAATATTATGGATCTCGACAAACGTGCTCAACTACAAGCTCATGTCCAAGCCATTGCTGCTTTGCTCTACGAAGAAACTGACGCAGAGAAGGTTCAAACTCTGGCTGGGATAGAAGAGGCAGTGCGTGAGCATATGCTGGAGTACGTGAGTCCAGAAGTAGCAAAATTTTTATCTGCACAAGCACTCAAACTAGTGCAGGACGAGAACGTACCCTACAAAGCATCGTTGGGGAACTCAAGATCACTGAGAAACAAGCCCAACAGTTAGGGGTTAAAAGTTACACTCGAAGGAGTCCTTATCTAGAAC
>JBAUTA010000086.1:0-4239 GCA_049581985.1 Kovacikia sp. | reverse complement strand
CGATCGTACTGGTAACGGTATTCGTTCCGGTCGCCTTGTTCCCTGGCACCACTGGACAGCTCTACAAGCAATTTGCCCTGACAATCGCATTCTCGATTACCGTTTCTACTTTTAACGCGATTACCTTTACACCGATGCTGTCGGCTCTGTTGCTCAAACGGGGACAAGCGCCTGATAACTGGCTCTTTAACCGGATTAACCGACTGATCGATTCAATCCGCCAGAGCTATAGCCAGGCGCTTGTTAAGGTAGTCCGGCGCAAGGGACTGGTTTTAGGTTTATTTGGGCTGGGTCTGGTGTTGACCTACGGGGTCTATAGACTGGTACCCGCAGCGTTTGTGCCAGAGGAAGACCAGGGGTACTTTATTACGATCGTCCAGGCACCGGAAGGGGTTTCGCTAAATTACACCGAAAAGGTTTTGATCCAGGCTGAGGAGATGCTCAAGCAGCGTCCAGAAACCAAAAACGTATTTGCGGTAGGAGGATTTAGCTTTAGCGGGGCGACTCCCAACAATGGCATTATTTTTACAACGTTGAAACCCTGGGAAGAGCGTCGGGGAGAGGAACACTCGGTTAAAGGCATTATTGGCGGATTTTTCCCCAAGCCATCGGGGCTGTTTCCCCAGTTTGTAGCGATTAAAGAAGCAACGGTCATTCCCTTCCCGCCGCCGCCGATTCAAGGATTAGGTAATTTTGGCGGGTTCGAGTTTCACTTGCAGGATCGAACAGGGCTGGGATTCGGTACGCTGGGTGAGGTTTTAGGAAAATTCCTCGGTCGCGCAGCCAGCTATCCATCGGGTAGTAGCCCTCAGCTTGCAGGGCTAAGGCCAATATTTAATGCAAATACGCCGCAGATTTCGGTGGAGGTCGATCGCACGCGGGCCAACCAACTCCAGATTTCTCCCCAGGAAGTTTTCAACACCCTGCAAATTTTCCTGGGTTCAACCTATGTCAATGATTTCAACCAGTTTGAACGAACCTACCGTGTTTACGTTCAAGCCGACAGTCAGTTCCGGTCTAATCCGGATGATATCAAACGGCTATACGTCCGAACCCAAGCTGGGAAGATGGTTCCTCTGGCAAACCTGGTCAACATTAAGCAAACGATCGGTCCTTCGGTGATCAGCCATTACAACCTGTTTCGATCGGTCGAAATTAATGGCTCAGGGGCACTTGGCGTTAGCTCTGGGCAGGCAATCAAGGCCATGGAAGCGGTTGCCGCAGAAACCCTGCCAAAGGGCTTCGGGTATGAATGGTCCGGACTTTCCCTGGAAGAACTGCAGGCCGGTGGATCCGCTGTTTTTATCTTCGCGTTGGGCATTGTCTTCGTCTTTTTGACCCTGGCAGCCCAGTATGAAAGCTACATTGACCCGCTGATTATTATGCTGACGGTGCCGCTGGCAATTTTAGGGGCACTGCTGGCGATTTTGCTGCGGGGCACTGCCAATGATGTTTATACCCAGATTGGCTTCGTGATGTTGATTGGGATGGCCAGTAAAAACGCTATCTTGATTGTGGAATTTGCCAACCAAATGTACGAAGAAGGCTTGAGCATTTCCAAAGCAGTGCTGGAAGCCAGCCGAGAGCGGTTGCGTCCGATCTTAATGACCGCAATTTCAACGATCGTCGGTGCCGTTCCGCTTGTGATTGCCAGTGGGCCCGGAGCCTCCGCCCGTCAATCCTTAGGAACGGCGGTTGTAGGTGGGATGTGTGTGGCAACGGTGCTCAGCCTGTTTGTTGTGCCTGTGCTGTATATCGTGATCAAGACCGCTGCCCACCAGATCCACAGCCGCCGCAGACCTGCCCTGGCAGGCGAGGGGCCGGATATTTCAAATGGTGGCGATGGCGCAGGGGTACTCAAGCGAGAAATGAGTAGTCAGAGATCCTCCGACGGCAATTAATCCGACGGCAATTAATCCGACGGGGGGGAATGCCACAACGCCCGGACTGACGAAAGCGGAGGAAAGAGAAAATCCCTCTTTTTTCCCATTCCCCTCCTCTCCCCTCCCCTATTCCCCCATCCCCCCATTCCCCTCGCCCCAATCGAACGACTACTCATCCCATGCCACGTTTAGACCGCATTTTTATTTACCCGATCAAGGCTCTGGATGGGATTGCTGTCAGGCAGGCAACGGTGCTGGAAAGCGGGGCACTTAAGGGCGATCGCGAGTTTGCCATGATCGATACCCAGGGCAAATACGTGAATGGTAAACGCCATGTAAAAGTGCATCAGTTGCGCGCTGACTTTGATTTAGAAAACCGTGTCGTTTCCTTGCAAATGCCAGGACTTGATCAACCAGAGTCTTTTCATTTGGAGGGCGATCGGTCTTTGATAGAAGACTGGTTGACCCACTATTTTGGCTTTTCAGTCAGACTGGTCCAGAATTCCCAAATGGGTTTTCCCGATGACACCGACTCACCCGGTCCCACGGTAATTAGCACAGCAACGCTGCAAACCATTGCGACCTGGTTTTCGGGTTTGAGCCTGGAAAATGCCCGACTGCGGTTTCGGAGCAATCTTGAGATCGCTGAAGTAGAAGCCTTTTGGGAAGATTGCCTGTATGCAGAGGCGGATAACCTTGGGGCATTCCAAATTGGGCAGGTGCAAATGCAGGGGGTGAATCCCTGTCAGCGCTGTATCGTGCCTACCCGGGATGCAATTACGGGGGCAGCGGATGCCCATTTTCAGAAAACCTTTGTCAATCGGCGGCAGGAAACTCTGCCTGCATGGGCTGAGCGATCGCGCTTCAATCACTTTTACAAGTTGGCAGTCAACACTCGTATTCCAGCATCCCAAGCAGGCAAGGTGCTGAGCATCGGTGATGAGATTCACACCACAGACGACTGGTGCAAACACTGAATTGTGCACCCTAGCAGCCTGTCGGGGAGACTCTCCTCGTTCTCAGGATCCTCCTGGGAATGCCTGACTAGAGGCAGAGCCTAGTAACGAGAACTTCGATTACTCCGACAGGCTGCTAGCCTGGATTATTCACCAGTATTTTGGATAATTCTGAAAGCCTTCTGCGCATTTCGTTTCAGATCTCGCGTATAAAAACACACTGCGAAAAGCGATAAATCGCTGTAAACCTTACTGGCTAGTAGACCAAAACTTTCGTTTTGGAGGGGGTAAAGGGGGGAAACCCCCTTTTAGGGGCGAAGCCCCCACTCCCCCATGTTGCAAAATTTATGATTTGCAACACTAGGTAGTTCAGACGTTTTTTGGAAGGAGTCATGAATAATGCAGGCTAGGGGTTTGGGGGCTTCGATCCTGAGAACGGGTTCCACCCCCTCTACTGCACTGTCATCTTCAGTTTAATGATGCCCAGTTACTTAAGTGCTTTCCTCAGGTTGCTTTGTATTCAAAAAGACTCCTGGGTTGAATGGCTGATTCGCGGAGGGCTTAGCAGCATCCGGGCTAGTTTCTGCCCACCGTTTAGCCAGATTAACGAAGTCAGAAGGCATCATGATGATGGTTGTGGTGTTATTTTCAGCTCCAATTTCAGTCAGCATTTGCAGCCGTCGGAGTTCTAGAGCCGAGGGATTCGCTATGATATTCTGCGCAGCTTCTGCCAGCTTGAGGGAAGCTTCCTGCTCTGCAGCAGCTTTGATAATTCGGGCACGTTTTTCTCGAATTGCCTCCGCTTCCTTTGCCATTGCGCGTTGCATTCCCGGTGGAATTTCCACATCCTTCATTTCCACCCGCTCGATCACCACTCCCCAGGGTTCTGTGATTTCATCTACGATTTCCTGGACTTTAATGTTGATTTTGTCCCGATTCTGCAACACGTCATCCAGAATGTTTTGTCCGACGACATTGCGCAGGGTTGTCAGAGCAATTTGGTAAACTGCCATCTCAAAATTCTCAACCCGATTAATAGCTTTAGCAGGGTCAAGAATCCGGTAATAAAGCACAGCATTCACTCGAATGGTGACACTATCCGCAGTCACCGTTTCCTGGGGTTCGATGTTGACCGTCCGCGTGCGAACATCGACCTGAACCTTCTGGTCGATCATCGGAATGATCCAGTACAGACCGGGGCCTAAAATTCCCCTTGAGCGCCCCAGGCGAAAAATCACACCCCGCTGATACTCGCGATCGAGCTTTAGCCCCGCAGCGACCAGAATAAACGCAACTCCAAAAAGCGTACCAATTAGGCTGCCCATAATTCTCTAACCCAACCCGATAAATCCATTCTAGTGGTCTGACAAGACTGTTTTGCAGGGTTGAAAACCCTCAAA
>JBAUTA010000085.1:0-3524 GCA_049581985.1 Kovacikia sp. | reverse complement strand
CGTCATAAACATCAGGGGGCGGATATCCAATAAGCTTTCTGCAAAGCTATTAAACACATGGTGAGGTCGGGCCATGATATCCCAACTGTTGAATCGTTCAACCCGGCCTAAATAGATGCCGATCGCGCTCAAAGCGTGCAAAATCAGCTCAGTTTGAGAGACCCACCGCCCCAATCCCTGACGCTTGAAATAGAAACCGAGATTAATCAAACACAAAACGTAGGCTTCAAACCCAACCAGGACAAACAGCAAATATTTGGGAAGAATCACCAAAGTATTGAGCACTAGCGAATCCGTCATCTGAATATCTCCTACCAGATGAATCAAATCCGTCAGGATATAGGGAGCGTTAGGCAAGAAAGCAACAAATAGAAAGAACCCAACCCACCACAGGAGAGAACGGGTGGAGGCAAGACGAAACAACCAGATGCTCAAACCAAGCGGCACTAAGGCCAAAAAAAGATTCCATGCCATCCAAAGGCTGCTGTCAGACAAGGTATGCCAGACCTCAAAAATCCGATTCATGGGGGTGAGTCCTAAAACCATCCCGGTTTTAGCAAATTTTGTTTGTGAATGTAATCCGCAAAAGTTACAGAAAATAGATCATCAGGTGATCTGTGAGACGTGGTCAATCCGCCTTACCCCCACTCTTCACCCCCACTCCCCACAAAAACCTCCCCTTTCTATATTGTGTTGTTTAGCTGAGACGGTATAGTGGGCTTAGTAGCGTGTGTAAAGTATCCCTCGATGAGCAACCCCACTTCCGTACTGGAAGAGCTGCTGCGAGCGCTGCCTGATCTGAGAACCCAAATCTACTTCAAGTCTTCTCTGACCGCACTTTCCCATGCGATGGAAGACCAGGTTTTGGCTGGGGTAAATACCTCGCTGGTGATTGCCAGCTTTCAGCGGGAGCGCTTTTATCGGCAGGAAGCCCATCGCTACCTGCGTATTTCAGAAAGGTCAGATCAGGTTTATGTCCTGGCTGCTCCAGAAACAGACTTTGCCAATCGTTCCAGTCATTATGAAACGGTTGCCTTTGAACCACTGGATGGTCTGGCGCAGGAGTGGCACCTGGTCGTGGTGGGTCCCCGTTATGCTGCCTGCCTGATTTGTAGGGAGCGGCAGGCTTCGGCGGATGAAACGGCCACCTTGCTGACCACGGATCAGGCCCGTCGATTTGAGGGCATCTGGACGTTTGATCGGCGCACCGTATGCAAAGCGGCTGAGCTGCTGCTAGAGCGAATTTTGACGTATCGACCAGAGCTAATTGATAAGATTAGCAGCGCTAAATCAGGGCTGTTTACAGAAAACCGCACCGGATTTAATAATCTTGACCCAGAGCCGTTTGCAGAGCGCTTGGTGACCTATCTGCAAGCTGGTCAATACAAGCTGCTGAAGGCTTATCGATCGATTGCGGCCCAAGAGCGTAAAGAACGTTTGGTTAACTCAATTACGGCTGCCATTCGTCGTTCCCTTGATCCCGATGAAATTTTCAAAATTGCGGTGCAGGAATTAGGACAGGCATTACGGGTCTGCCGCTGTTTGATCTACCGCTGCAAAGAAACCGATACGAGCATCACCATTCAACATGAGTATTTGGGAGCCACCGTCGATTCATTCATTGGGAAAGAATGGCGATTGAGAGACAATCCCCTGTTTCAGGAGGTTGTGCAACGCAAGGAATGGATATACATCGATGATACCGACGCTGATCCCTGGGTGTTGCATGCCAGTCGGGAGATTTCGCCATCACCGTTACAAAATAGTGCTCAAGCGGGAGCCTTAGCCCAGCAAGGGCAGATTCAATCCTGGCTCATGGTGCCTGTAATTCACCAAAATCGTCTGTTGGGGATGGTGGAATTGCACAACTGTCGGGCCACCCTGCATGAATGGACTGATGCCGAACTAGGGTTAGTGGAGGCGATCGCAACCCAGGTTGGTGTGGCATTGATCCAGGCCGAAGCCTACGCCAATCTGGAGGATTTGAATGAGCAGCTGGAAGCCCTCGATCGCACCCGCGCCAATCTGATTGCCATCACTGGCCACGAGCTGCGCACTCCCCTATCCACCATTCAGGTCTGCCTGGAGAGCCTTGCCACTGAACCCGATATGCCCGCCGAACTGCGCCAGGTGATGCTCAATACCGCCTTAACAGACGGTGAACGGATGCGGAAGCTGATTCAAGACTTTCTCACCCTATCTGAGTTAGAAAGTGGGCGGGTTAAGTGGCATCTAGAAACTTTACCCCTGAAAGAGTGTGTTGATCTGGCCCTGAGCAGTATGCGGGCTCGCCAACTCCATAACGAACACCCCAAAATCACGGCCCACGTTCCCGCGGATCTGCCCCTCATCCAAACCGATGGCGAATGGGTTGTTGAAGTGCTCTCAAAACTGCTAGACAATGCCTGTAAGTTTACCGATCCCGGTGGTCAGGTAATCATTAAAGCGGAGGTAACCGGTAACCAAATGCTGGAAGTAACCGTTGCCGACAGTGGGCGCGGCATCGAATCTAGCCGATTAGAGACTGTGTTCGATCGCTTCTATCAAGAGGAGGGCGCACTCCGTCGAACTGCCGGTGGAACCGGGCTGGGACTCGCCATCTGCCGCCAAATTGTGACTGGCCTGGGCGGCAAAATTTGGGCGGAATCCAATGGCAAAGATCGGGGGAGTACGTTTCACTTCACGATTCCTATTTCTCCAAGCGAGATCAGTAGGCTGGCTGTGGCTCCCGCCAAGAAGACCAGAAAAACGAAAAACAGAGTGTAATCCCCATCATTGACGTCATCCAACCCTTGCATGAGCCCTCCCGATTCCCGACTTCCCCCCCATTTGCTAACAACTGTTACAGTTCCCGAAGAAGTTTGCAGATGCGCCCTGATGGGATGATAGGATTCCCTAAAACGATGAGAGAGAAATCCAATGGCAGAAACGCTTTCTGGACAACCCCCTTTATTCGGCGGTGGTACGGGTGGACTACTCACCAAAGCCTTTGTTGAAGAAAAGTACGCAATTACCTGGACTAGCCCTAAGGAACAAGTCTTTGAGCTACCAACAGGTGGTGCAGCCATTATGCGTCAGGGTGAAAACCTAATTTATCTTGCTCGCAAAGAATATGGCATTGCTTTGGGTGGACAGCTGCGGAAATTTAAGATTACAGATTACAAAATCTACCGGGTTTATCCTAGCGGGGATACCGAATACCTCCATCCCAAAGATGGGGTATTCCCTGAAAAGGTGAACCCGGGCCGTGAGGCTGTCAACACGAAAGCCCGCAGCATTGGCGAAAACCCAGAACCCGCGAAGCTTAAGTTCAGCGGAGTAACAACCTACGACGCCTAGTCTAATCCGCTAGTTTGTAGGATTCCAACCTTCCGCGATCGCCTCAGAAGTTTATTCTGAGGCGTTTTTTTGTCCTAAAAACACAAAATATTGCGTCTCTCCAGCGATCTGATACCAATTTGAATTAAAAACAGTGCAAATCCAACCCCTCCCAACCTTCCCTTGGCAAGGGGAGGTGCCGTAGG
>JBAUTA010000084.1:0-1768 GCA_049581985.1 Kovacikia sp. | reverse complement strand
GGAGTCCCCCATCTGCTGCCCGGTTAAAGCTTCTACCTCTGCAACTGGACGCAGTTCTACATGGGGATATTCAGGATGGCCTGCGATAAATTCTCTGGAAATCGTTTGAACCTCAATGGTTCTTTGATTAGGTTCGCCAAGATGCCCGACGTTTTTTGCTTCTTTAGCCTGAGATAAATCGGTTTCAAGGATCGATTGTAATTCGTTTACCTCCATCTGCCCTTGCTCGTTTCGGTGCAGAACCGTAACTCCATCCACTTGAATATCCACGGCTTCACCGGATTCTTGTGTTCCAGCAGGTTGGTTGATCGCTTGTCTGAAAGCTGTGATCTGCTCTGGCGGAAGTTGTTCTAGCTGTTCTCGAATTTCGGGTAGGAAGCCAGCAATCTGAGTGGTGCCAATCTGCAACTGTACAGGAGCCAGCAGCAAAGGGCTATTTCCTTCCAACCGTTCTAGATCGTGACCAGATAGAGCCTGCAACTCTGGCAGAACCTCTAAGTCGATAGGGGGTTCCTGCTCCAGTTCTGCGTTCCATTGCACAGGGGGAAGTTCAGCCTCTGGCTTGGATTGGGGTAACTCCAGTTTGATTTTTGAGAGCCACTGGGAGATCGCGTTCAAAATCGCGTTGATGTCATGCTGGACTTTCTCGGCAGTATGGGTTGAAACGGGAAACATAGTTGCCACCTCCTAAAATGCGGACTGCAAGGCGCTCACCAAAGAGTCTTTGGCTTTGCCAGCAGTAGACGGTTTAGCATTGCCTGCCATCGGTAAAATGCGCTCGGCTTCGGCATAGCGCTCTTTCAGCATCCTTTCGGTATAGTCCCGCAATTCCTCGCGAGAGAGCTTGGGTTGAGGGCTACGACTGGTGAGACGGGGACGGATTTTCTCATTCCACTTAGCCTTACTCCAGTGCTGCCGTTCTTTCATGGCTTTGGTCAGTTGGATTTTCTGTAAAATGGGCAATCCCATTTCCTCTTTGTTCTGGAAACCCGGATTAATCATCATGCAGGTGCCCGGCTTCATCCGCAGCAGTCGATCCGGTGAAAAAAGTTTGCGCGTGTGATCAGTGTCGGAAGTGTTGGAACTCGCTTTGCCACCGCTATGTCCTCGTGACTTTTGTTTACGCTGAATCTCTTCCTCGCCCAGGTATTCACTGAAGGTTTTGGCAGATTCAATTTCCTGGGGATTGAAGATCGCTTTGGTCGCGCAGTTGGAGAGAATGGTGCGTGCGGTTTCTCTGCCATAGCGGGTTTCTAACTGTCCAATATCCTGATAGCCCACTACAGAAATTCCACCGGCAGAACGTTGAGT
This sequence comes from Kovacikia sp., assembly GCA_049581985.1. GTDB lineage: Bacteria > Cyanobacteriota > Cyanobacteriia > Leptolyngbyales > Leptolyngbyaceae > Kovacikia. Next base: position 457 of record JBAUTA010000084.1, on the reverse strand, counting down.
GGCAAGGGCTGTAGCGATGTCGATTTGCACGGTTGGTGCTTCGTCGTAGATAAAAACAAATGGGTCTTTTCGCGCTTGAGCAAGATTGAGATTCAGTGCCATCTGCATCGTGCCTGCCAGAAAAGGAGCCATTGCTTTTTTCTTGGCTTTGTCCATGCCAATGATGACCAGCTTTTTTCCCTCCAGGTAAAGCGGCAGAGAGGTTTTGCCACAAAAGGCAAAGGCAATGCCAGGAGTGGTGAAGGGAGCAAAGAGATTCTGAGCCGTGCCGCGAATACTGTCAGCGGTTTTCTCGGAGCCAGCCACGGATAGGTATTGCCCAAAGGTGGATTTACTCAGGTAACTCAGTTTGGAGGCTTGAATCCGCTGGGGTAAATTAGACAGACTTAAAATCACCTGGCACATCATCATATCGGGATATTTGGTTTGCTTTGCCAGCAAGATGACGGCTTGAATC
>JBAUTA010000083.1:0-3303 GCA_049581985.1 Kovacikia sp. | reverse complement strand
ATTATAGATAAGTCTGATGAATTGAAGGTGCCATTTTGGCAGTATTTTCTTATCTATAAATCACTTTGAGCAGGGGTACAATGTTTTAGCTTTAAAGAAAATTGGATAACCAACGTAATTTTTCTTGCTCCAGCCAGTGCTTGAATAAATCTTCGATCAGTTTTTGATGTAGTGATGGGCTTAGCTCGGCGGGAAGGATGCGTTCAACCAAGAGTAAATGCCATCCCTGATCGTTGCCCACAGGTCCTGCAATCTCACCTATAGGCGTACCAAAAGCGGTTGCAGCCAAATCAGGTTTCATTTCCCATCGGCTAACCTCACCTGCATAGCCACAACGACGGGCACGTTGCTCATCTGTATCGAACTGATGGGCTACTTCAAAGAAACTAATTTCTTGGTCTTGTATACGGTAAAGCAACTCATAGGCCAGTACTTCTGAAGAAAAGGTAATTTGATACAGTGCAGCCCGGTCATACTCCAGTTGATTCTCCGCAAAGACTTGTTCTGCCTTTTGGGAAAATAAATGCTCCGCAAGTTTGCGTCTGAGAACCTGTTTTTGCAAGCCCTCTTCAAAGTCTTCGGTGCTCGTCTGCTGCTCATGCAACCAAGCAAGGGTCTCTGAAGCTTTTTCCAAGTGCTGCTGGTGACGGAATTGGTCTGATTCGATCTGAATTTCTTCTGGTGTAACTTCGATACCCTTCTGCTCTGCATGCCAGGCAATGATTTCCTGATACAGTAAGGCATCTCTTACCTGTTTAAACTGGAACGTTTGCCGTAGATGACTAACAATAGTTTCCAGTTCTTCTTGTTTATTTAAAGGTTTTGTGGGATTGAAAGTAGCATTTGGCATAGGTATTCATAGCTAAGGGTATGTAACGCGAGTACTAACGCAACAGAACTAGGACTGTGAAAAGTCTTTCTCTCTTCAAGCCCTTAGCCCTCAAATAAGGCCCAATGAGTAAGCATATTCAGTATAGTCAACCAAATAAGGCAATTACAACCATTTTGGGCAAAAATTTACTTAAATTCTCAGTTAGAGAGCGCTAATCCTCCATCTATACCCAAGAGATAATATGACCTCTCACCTCCTAGCACTTTTGAATGAGATGCACTCTCCATATGGGGCAAATCATTAATAACAGCAACCTTTTGTTGCTGCTTTTCATGGAGATGAGCAATACCAGAATTCAAAATAGCCTGAGCCATTTTTTCTGGTTGCAAAACAGGCTGTTTTTTGACCTGTTTATTCTCTTTCGAAAGCCGATTATAGGTGCGGTATGGAATGTAGTACAAGGGATTAAGCCCATGAGTGCGTAATAGTAATACACAAGCCCAGGAATATTTACCGTCTACAATAGCATCAATGATTTGATCTAATTTCTCAGCAGGAAGCACGTTTTTACCCTCACGAAGGTTTAACTAGTGTTTTCAAACGATGAACTTGGTATGTCTAAAGACTAAATCCCCCCTTCCGTAATTGTTCAATAGGATCGAACAGAAAACTAATAATCCGACGCTGGCGGATCACGATTTCGGCATTAGCCGTTTGACCGATTTTGAGCGGAACAGGGCGACCATTACTGATGATATAAGAACGGTCGAGTTTGATTTTTAGCTTGTATACTTCTCCTAAGTTTGCATACTTTTCATCTGTTTGGGCATCGGGGGATATGCTTTGCACTCGACCCGATAGCATCCCAAATTCCTGATAAGGATAGGCATCCAATTTGATTTGTACTGGCATACCTACCCGTGCAAAACCTGCCTCACGATTGGGTAAGCGGGCTTCCAACACTATAGGGACTTTTTGCGGAGCCAGTTCGGCAATAGTCTGCCCAGGCTGGATAACTTCCCCCACTTTATTCTTCATAGAAGTGACTGTACCGTTGATTGGGGCATAGATAAACCGCCTGTTAAGGCGCTGTTCAGCTATTTTTAGACGGCTTTGGATTTCGCTTATATCAGCATGCAACTGAGTAGCCTGTATTCTGAGTTCTTGGGTCCTTTGCTGCGCTTGGAGAATGGCCGTATTTCCTTCGGCCCGTTGTTTTTGCAACAGTTCTCGATTCTGAGCAATAGTCTGCTCGGCATTTTCCAAGTCTCCTGCATGCTGTGTTAATTGGGCTTCCCGGTCACGGAACGCTTGCTCCGCAGCAAAGACCTGTTCGAGGGAAATAGCTCCATCACTTACTAAAGGATTTAGACGGGCTATCCGTTCTTGATGCCGTTTGATATCCACTTCGGTCTGCTGGACGACCTGGGCAAGATTGGCACTACGCGCTTGTGCTTGAGCGATAGCGCTTGCCTGAACGGCCTGAGCCGCTTGCGCTTGCTGTTGGTGGCTGGTCAACTCTGCCTGTGACTGCACCATTAAACCTTCCGTTTGGAGAAGACGTAGCTGCGCAGTGTTGAGTAGTTGGCGCTGGAGCGCTATTTCGGTATACAGGCTTTCCGGATCCAGCTCAACCAAAACTTGTCCCTTACGCACCTGGTTTCCCTCCTTGATAGGGAGACGGGCAATTTTTCCGGTCTCGGGAACCTGGAGTTTATACACACTCCCTTGAGGCACCAGTTTGCCCTGAGCCTTCCCAACTTCATCAATCTGGCCAAACCAACTCCAAGCACCAACACCAGCAAAAAGCACGAGGGCACCTGTCAAAGCATACAGAGGCAATTTGGAAGGAGGAGACTGCAAAACTTCTTGAAGGGCTGGAGACCAGCGAGTCATCTCTAGGGTCTGAGCAGGTACTATGGCTCTTTCTGACTCCACGGACTGGTGTTGGAGCTGAGGTTGGAGATCAGAAGGATCAGGAGTGGAAGAAGAAGTAATCATAGCTAACCTTATTATTAGGACATTTCAATAAGAAGAATTTAAGGAAAAATCTTTCGATTGGATGGGCTATTTTTTCGGTATGCCCCTCCTTAAATAGCCAACTGTTGCTGTGCCAAGTATGCATAGAGTCCCTTTCGCTTGATGAGTTCATCATGAGTTCCTTGTTCTGCAAGTACGCCTCGGTCCAACACAAGAATTTGATCGGCATCTCGTACGGTAGATAAACGGTGCGCGATTACCAGCATGGTGCGCCCCTGCCGGACTTCTTGGAGGTTTTGCTGGAACCTTCGTTCTGATTCCGTATCTAAAGAACTGGTTGCCTCATCCAAAATTAAAAACTGCGGGTTGTGCAGAAGGGCACGGGCAATAGCAATCCGCTGTCGTTGCCCCCCGGAAAGATTAGCCCCCCGCTCTCCCACCTTCGTTTCATAGCCCAAGGGAAATTCTTGGATAAAGGCATGGGCTTCCGC
>JBAUTA010000082.1:0-1696 GCA_049581985.1 Kovacikia sp. | reverse complement strand
CCATTGTTTCCTCCAAGACTACAGTAGGTGAGCTTGAGATTTTCCTGAGTCAATCCTTCCAAAAGAACTAAGCCTCTAATTGAGAAGATGTCGCTGTCCTGAGTGCAGCGTCAGCATCCAGACACCGTCGAACAAAAGATTGATGCCAACCAACGTTCCAATCAGCCAAGCGGCACTCGACAAAACATTAGACCAAATAAAAATCCCAAAAATAATGCCGATGATACCGCTGACCAGCATCCAGCCCCAGTTTGGTGAAATTCGACGCATTTGAAACGCGATCAACACTTGAACGATCCCTTGTACAAAAATAGTGACGCCTAACACTAGCGTGAAGGCAAGTACTCCTTCGAGCGGATTTGTCAGCACGGCAATGCCAGCCAGGAGGTACAAGAAGCCAAGAATCAGCTTCCAAATAATTTGACCTGCCCTTCTAGATTGAAAAGCATAAATAATTTGAGCAGCACCTGCACAGATAAAAACCCAGCCTAAGACTAGGGTTGAAGCAATACTGGCAAAGAAAGGATATACGATCGCAATGATCCCCAATACGATCATGAGAATAGTGATCGGGGTCAACCATCTAGACCGAAGCGGCTGTTCATCAGTTCTAGGCTCAGTCACTCTCATGTGAACCTCCCTCTACATAAACGATATTTTGTGACGTGAAAATACTGTCGCTCAGCTGGCCTGTAGCTTAATCAACGTTTTTGATCCAGCAGCATCACTAATCCAAAGTGCTACGATCTGACCACTTGAGATTTGTCCCGTCAAAACTTCAGTAGGCGCATCGATTGTGTGTGCGTAAGTCACTTCGTCTTCACCCACTTCAATTACCAGATCGTTCCCTTTGCCAGGACGATCGTAGATAATCGCCATCAAAGGTACATTGTGAATCAGTTCTTCGTCACCGAGTTCCAAACTGATATTTTCAATCGAGATATGTCGTCCCCGATTACCATCGGAGAACTGATCAAAAAATTCACCCCATTGCTCACTCGGCACGGATTTGCTTAACTCAATTTTGTTGTCCATACGACTGACTGGCTCCTTATGAAAAAATTAGCAATACACCTGGGACATGAAAACGCTTCCTTGATTTACGTCCGACCAAAAACCTACGCCAGGTCAAACACTAGAACTTCAGCTTTCTCTTCGCCAACAAGCTCCAGCGCTTCACCCGTCAAAGCTGCCGCATCGCCTTGATGGAGCAATTTACCGTTGAGCAACACGCTGCCACGGGCAACTTGTACCCAGAGGTAGCGATCGCGATCCGGCAAACTAACGGACTCATTTGCACTCAGCACAGTGGCATAAAGATTTAGATCTTGGTGAACAGTGACCGAACCTTCACGACCTTCTTGAGAGGCAATCAGGCATAGAGTTCTGCGCTTTTCGGCTTCTGAGTAGGCTTTTTGTTCGTAACCAGGAGCCAAGTTCTTTTTGTTCGGCAAAACCCAGATTTGCAAGAAATGAACCGGATCGCGATCGGAGTGGTTATATTCGCTATGGGCCACCCCTGTACCTGCGGTCATGCGCTGCACCTCTCCAGGACGCATCACAGCCTGATTGCCCAGGCTGTCTTGATGTTCGAGGGCACCGTCTAGCACATAGGTAATGATCTCCATGTCTCGGTGGGAATGTTCGCCAAATCCTCCGCTTGCAGCAACGCGGTCTTCGTTAATCACCCGCAGAT
>JBAUTA010000081.1:0-1542 GCA_049581985.1 Kovacikia sp. | reverse complement strand
GGTCTATGGTTCAGAGAACAAGATCCCAATCAAAAACCAGCATGAAACTGATTTACCTCTCCTGTGTCTGTCTGTCGCTCCTGGCTGGATTCAGCCAATCAGCCTTCGCTCAATTGCAGCGTTATCTAACTGATCGAGAGCTGCAAAGCTTGAGTCAGGAGTTCAAACGCAAGCTGCCGACCCTGAAAAACGACCGCACTGGCACTTACAGAGATCGCCGCACACCCGCTCACCGGAAGCAGATCCAAACCTTTGTTCAGGCTTGGGCACGGGTTGATCCCGCCATTGCACCATTCCTCGGTGGTTGGACTGCAATTGAAGAATCGAAGCTAATCTATCCCTCCCGCACGAAGGGGAAAGTCTGCATCATTGACACCTTCATTCCAGGCATGAATGAGTCCGGGGTTTCCTTTACTCTGGGTAATGTGATCAAGGGGCAGGTGCAAACGGGCGATCGCAAAATTCTAATCAGGCAGGATGGGTTTCTAGGGTCTACCTTTGTCTATCAGGGTAAACCTGGCCTTTACGAATATGGCAATCCCCGTCCCCTGGAAGACCCAACGACGGTCAATTACTTGAGACAAGCACCCGGCATTGTCAGCCAGTTCAAACAAGCTGGCTGTACCGCTGGGCTACCCCGATAGACTACCCCGGTAGAATAGATGGCAGACATCATGGAAGGATACTCAAATTTTCTAGTGCTAATTCACTCTCAAAAAGCCACAGCGTACCCGTTCTAATCAGCATTACCCCTTGCACCACGATCGTTACATCTAAAAACTCTCTGCAAAAATCCCTGTGCTCCCTGCTCTAAGTTTTGACCACAAGCAGCTCATTCCAGCAGGTGGTATAGCGTTTGGAGGGATACCCAATTCGGGTACGCCACTCTTGCTTCAACCCAACCGCTCCATATTTGACACTCCCAGAGCCGAGTTGATGGTTGATCTGATCAAGTGCTTGCATCAACCGCTGGCTTTTGGGAGAAGCGGGATCATCAAATAAACTGGTTTGCACCAAATCTGTTTCGATGAGTTCAGGCGCGTACACCCCAGCTTTGTAGTACTGAAACCCCGATTTGAAGATTGCTTCTGCGGCTTGAAGGGCAGGGGGCAACAGGAGATCTGTGCTGTTTGTTGGGGTATCCAACCTGGCTTCTCGACTGGCTTCGTACTGGGGACTATCGGCAAATCGGTTGGTTCGCATTGAGACGATTAGCACCTTCGTTGCCAGTCCTTCCTGTCGCAGTTTCTCTGCCAATCGGGAGGTATGGGTGGCAGCTGCCTCTTTCATCTCGGATAGTTCAGCCACCGGGCGACCAAAGCAACGAGTGACCATCATACCCTTCTGAGCATCTGAGCCACTTTCTACAGGTAGACAGGACATCCCGCCCAGTTCCAGCACTGTGCGGAGGGTAATCACACTAAAGCGTTTCCTGACCCAGTCCGGATCCGCTTGCTTTAGCTGTAGAGCATTGCGAATTCCTCTGGAGTGGAGTGTTTCAGCAATATTGCGACCAATCCCCCAGACTTCTCTTACCTCAAC
>JBAUTA010000080.1:0-3461 GCA_049581985.1 Kovacikia sp. | reverse complement strand
GTTTGGTATTGCCTGTCATTTAGGATTGTTAACCGATCTGCCGTCCATTGGTGTGGCAAAATCCTTGCTGGTTGGTAAGCACGCTGAAGTTCCCGATGAAAGAGGTGCTTGGGTTCCCCTGGTGCATAAAAATGAAAAGATTGGCGCAGCCTTACGCACCCGTGCAGGGACTAAACCCGTATTTATCTCCAGTGGGCACCGGATTAGTTTGGACACCGCGATCGCCTATGTCATGCGCTGCACCACCCGGTATCGGTTGCCTGAAACTACCCGCTTTGCCCATCATCTGGCTTCTGGCCCGGCTATTGATCAGCAACTCCCTCAGAGAGAGCCGTTGCAGTCACAGCAAATGTCTTTGGATATATGAAGGGTGGGGGTGTAGGGTATAGGTGTGAACTCCCCTATTTCCCTGATCTTGTCTATCCCGCTAAACCGTCTCCCTCCCTGCATTCTATCCTCCCCCTTAGATCCTTATGCACCTCCCCTCCTTTCTCTGGCTTTGGAAAATTGCTGCCTGGTCGATGGGGTTTGCGGTTGTTGCCTATCTGTTGCTGGCTTTGTCTGGAAGCTGGATGTTTTTTACCCGACAGCAGCGAAAACAGCGCCCTGATTGGCTGCGTCCCTTTCACTACCTTACAGGCGTGGTCATGGCAGGATTAGTGCTGCTGCTGTTGGGAATTGGAATTGTTGGGACGCTGGGGCACTATGGTAGTTTGGGCCACTCTACCCATTTAATTGCTGGGGTAGCGGTAGTTGATTTGGTTTTCCTCTCTGCCTGGAGCGCTACCCAAATTAGTGCGGCAAAACCGTGGGCACGCTGGCTTCATATTGGTACAAACCTGATACTATTTATCGCATTTACCTGGGTGTCCCTAACCGGGTGGAGTGTGGTACAAAAATATCTTCCCTGAAGAATCATCATGAATGGAGCATATCCCTGGGGCAATGTTGCAATTTAGACTATGAACTTCAGCCTCTAGTGTTGCAAACCCTAGATTTTGCAACAGGGGGGGGTAGATTCGCCCCCAAGAAGGGATAGCACCTCTTCCCCCCTTTCAAACCTTTTTTTGGTACTAGTGTTGCAAATCATAAATTTTGCAACATGGGGGAGTGGGGGCTTCGCCCCCAAAAGGGGGTTCCCCCCTTTACCCCCCTCCAAAACTTTCGTTTTGGTCTACTAGTATCAGGACTACTTTCGGTTGCATCCCTTGTCCAGAGTGGCTGCTTCAGCGTCCTCCTACCAATTTAAAAATAGACACGACAGATGGAAACGGGTTCCACCCCTGGCTGGGGGCGAAGCCCCCCCACCCCCGTTTGCAGTCCTTATTCTTTAAATTGGTCTCACTTTTGCATCTGGTCTCACTTTTGCATCTACAAAGGAACTCGCTCATGGTTGGCAAGGTTGTGATTATTGACCATCCTCTGATTCAGCACAAACTGACCCTGATGCGCCGGGTCGAAACCAGCACAGCAAAATTCCGGGCACTCATGACCGAAATCAGTATGCTGCTGGCATATGAAGTAACGCGGGATTTGCCCCTGCGATATGACCCCATCAAGACTCCCCTGGGTAGGATGAATGCGCCCGTGCTGGCTCCCGACAAGAAATTGGTGATTGTGTCGATCATGCGGGCGGGCCAGGGAATTCTCGATGGGATGCTGCAACTGATGCCCTCTGCCCGGGTTGGGCATATTGGCTTATACCGGGATCCGGCAACCTTGGTTCCCATCGAGTACTATTTCAAGGTGCCCCACGACATCGAGGATCGGGACATGTTGGTGGTCGATCCCATGGTTGCGACGGGAAACTCTGCCACTGCCGCAGTCCACCGTTTAAAGGAAACCAATCCCCGTTCAATGAAACTGGTTTGCTTACTTGCCGCTCCGGAAGGAATTAGCAATTTTCATGAACAGCACCCTGATATCCCGATCTATACAACGGCGATCGACGAAGGGTTAGATGAACACGGTTATATTATTCCTGGTTTGGGAGACGCGGGCGATCGCCTGTTTGGGACTAAATGATGGGATTTTGGGTGGTATCCCCATTTAAGCGATAAACCTTGCAGAACAATGCCATCGCCCCCCTGTCTCCATTGGCAACTTCCATTCTTCAACTGTAGGTTTTGAGCCGTCAATGGAGCCTTTTAGAAATCTCCTGAAATTGTCTGGAAACGGGCACAGATCTGATGGAGAGATTATTAGAGGGAGTGATATAAAAACATTTTGCGGCGCGCTCGCCCTTGAATTAAAATCAGCAGCTTTGTTATGGAAACCTATTTACTCAGAAAAATTGTTGCTCAACCCATTACATCGGAACTCTTTCAGCCCTACGGTCAGGTTATTTGGGCGTCAGAAGATGGCAAACCCTGGGGGGAGGAAGATGCTCAACTCCAATTGCAGAACGGAATTCCGCGTTTTTATCTGATGCGCTTGTGCGATCGTGGGCGCAAATTTCATCAGATCACCCGCCATTTGCGCTGTACCCAATGTTTGGGCTCTTTAGAAGGAAAAGACTGGTTGCTTGGCGTCGCCCCCGCTTCGGAAGCCTCCCTACCCGATTGGGAAAGCATTATCGCCTTTCATATTCCTGGGAACTGCTTCATCAAGCTAGAAGTTGGCACCTGGCACGCAGGACCTTACTTCGATCAGCCCACTGTTGACTTTTACAACCTTGAACTCACCGACACAAATATCGTCGATCACGATACCTGCAATCTCCTAGAGCACTTTGGGGTAGAGTTTCAGATCGTCCGAGTGGAAGAGCCTCTGGAGTAAGCTTGCGCCCTTCTTTCAAATCTCTGCTAATTCAGCCACTCGTACTCCCAGTGTCTCTACATCCGTAGCTCCCTCTACAGCCATTGCGCTTTTAATCATCTGGTTAAGCAGAGGCTGGCTAGAAACTTGCCCCATCAGAACCACAACTCTGCCGCGCTGGAAAATTCGCAGCTTTTCTATTTGATGCGGCTGAAATTGATTACGAAAAGCCTGATCTACGCGCTTAGCCAGTCCACTATGGTCGTATTCCCCATCCAAGCCGACCCGCTCTGGGGGAATCGATTTGAAGAAATAAGGAAAATCTGCCTGAAGATCTGAACTCCTGGATTGAGATTGAAAGTCCCAACTTCTATCAAGGTTGGTAGAGTACACCAGCGAACTCATAACTGCCCCCTACTCACGATTTTTTGCAATCGGAGACTAAATGATAACGTCAATTTATCTTTGGCAATGATTAAGAACTGTTACAGATGCTACCTGATGCTTTTAAAGTGAGGCTTGTTGAAGTGTTCCTTCAGCCCTTACTTGAGAAGCCCGACCGTATTCTGATCGAGCTTCTAGAATTGACTGATTAAAGACCTAGCTGGTTCCCGCGCCGATATTGGAGATATGCCGCGACGAACAACCCAGCGATCGTAATTGGAATCAGGCCGAGCACAATGCCCGAAAGAATAGGTTCTACC
>JBAUTA010000079.1:0-2835 GCA_049581985.1 Kovacikia sp. | reverse complement strand
CCCTCTATCAAATGTTACCCAGGAATCGGCAGCAGCCCGTGACCATCCTTGGCTCAGATGGTTCTCGAACAACTGCTGACTTATTTAAGGTTGAGGTCTGGGAAAAAATGCACTGGGGAATTTTTGCGCCAAAGGCGGATAGCACCCTGAAACGTTTGCTTCCTGAGGTTTCTAGCTTCAGCGAGCGGCACCGCATTGCTCGAAACATGATGGCACAAAATCTGAGACGGGCTGAGCAGTTTACTCAAGCGCTGGATCAACCCGCTCACCCCCCTTCAAGTCTAAATCTACGATTGCTGGCTGGAAATAGCGTACTAACAGCTCAAATGATTGAGGTCAATCAGTCAGGACAGTTCAAGGTGATTAAAACGGCACCGGGAGATGGCACAGTGACAAGAGCCAGTGCCATCTTGGATGAACGGACAGAAGCAGATGGGATGCTGAAATTGCAATCCCCGATTCCCTGGAGTCAAACTAACTTTTATGCTCAAGATCATCTCAAGCTCGTCCAAGATTCTTCATTAATTGATAGTTTACGATGCACAATGCTAGGAATGCCTGAAATAGTTGAACAGTAAGGATTACGTTGCTGATTCAATGATCGCACCCAAGGTTTGCAAGGTGGCGATCGTGGCTGGGGTCAACGCTTTCACATTTTTCAGTTTCATGCCTTCGTAAAGCCGCTTGGCGATGAGAACGCAGTGCGGAGCAGTTCCCCCTTTGGGATCATCGCACTCCCCCATCTCTGCATTCCAAATTCGTACCGTTTGATCCTGGGAGCCGCTCGCAATAGCGGCTCCGTCAGGACTAAACGCCACGGAAGAAACTAAATGGGTATGTCCAGTGTAAATGTGAAGACACTCACCCGTTTCGACCTGCCATAGTCTGACGGTTTGGTCATGAGACGCACTGGCGATCGTTTTACCATCGGGACTAAAGGCAACGGCGAAGATCCAGTTCGTGTGCCCTGTAAAAGTCCGAACACATTGTTCTGTATCCAGATTCCAGAGTTTGAGCGTTTGGTCGGTGCTGCAACTGGCAAGGAGATTGCCAACAGGGCTAAAGGCCACTCCCCAGATACGACTGGTATGTCCCTCTAGAGTTTTAAGGCAATGACCAGAGTTGACATTCCACACGTTAATCACTTGATCAACGCCACAACTGGCAAGCAGTTCGCCATTCGGACTAAAGGCTGTGCCAAGTAGTTTTTCGGTATGCCCGGTTAATGTTTTGAGGCATTGCCCTGTCCGGATATCCCAGAGTTTCACGGTACAGTCTGCACTGCCACTTGCCAGAATACGCCCGTTGGGATGGAAGGCGACGACATCAATCCAATCGGTATGTCCCTGCAATACTTGAAAACATTCCCCTGTTTGCACGTTCCACAATCGCACCGAAGAATCGGTACTGCCGCTAGCCAGGAGTTGTCCGTTGGGGCTAAAGGCTACAGAATAGATAAAATCGGTGTGACCTTGCAAGGTTTTCAAGCAATCTCCTGTTTGCCAGTTCCAAAGTCGCACAGTTTTGTCATTACTACCACTTGCTAAGGTTGTGCCATCGGCACTAAACGCAACGGGCAGTGCCCAATCGGTATGTCCGTACCAGGTTTTCAAGCACTGTCCACTGGGATAATCCCACAAACGCATGGTTTGATCTAGGCTGACGCAGGCGATCCGGAACGAATCAGTTGCGGTGGATGTCTGATGATCGGAACTGACTGCAACACAACAGACCTCATTCGTTTGTCCATACAAGGTTTTGACACAAGCATCGCTGTAGCAATCCCAAAACCGCACAGTGCGATCGCCACTACCACTGATAATCAAATCTCCGCTTGGGCTGAAGGCGATGGAATAAATCCCGCTTTGGTGCCCAGAATAGGTTCTCAAACATTCTCCGGTTTCGTAGTCCCACAGTTTGATGGTGCGATCGCTGCTGGCACTGGCTAAAACTTCGCCATCAGGGCTAAAGGTGATGGAACGAACCCAGCCGGAGTGGTCAGAAAGAATTTTGAATTTTGGATTTTGGACTTCGCCGTGAGCGCTCAGTCGAACGATTTTGGCTTGATTTTGGCTTGAGTCTTTCTTTAATCCAACATCTAAAATCGCCAATCTAAAATCCCAGAGTCTGATCGTGCAATCGGTTCCACTGCTCGCAAGCGTATTGCCATCGGGGCTAAAGGCGACAGAGCGCACCCAGTTGGTATGCCCGGTGAGGGTCGTTAAGCAGTGACCATCTCGAACACTCCAGAGTTTAACAGTATGGTCGCCGCTGGCACTGGCTAAAGTCTGACCATCAGGGCTATAGGCAACGGCAAAGACTTCATGTTCATGCCCAATAAAAGTCTTAATGCAAACCCCATCCTGGACATTCCAGAGTTTGATCGTCCAATCGGCTCCGCAACTTGCCAGGGTTTGACCATCGGGACTAAAGACAACAAACCGGACCCAGTTGGCATGACCTCGACAGATGAGCCGTAGCTTCCCTGATTTGACCTCCCACACGCGCACATTGCAGTCAGTATCGCAGGTGGCTAGGAGTTGACCGTTGGGGCTAAAGGCAGCCCATAGGATATTTCCGAGTGTTTCTGTAAAGGTACAACGTGATAGGTCAGCACCAGTGAAGTCTACGTTGTGTAGTGTTACTCCCTGCAAATAGGCTTGCCAAACCGTTAATTGGGAACAATCCAAATCGGTTAAATCTACACCTGCTTGATGCAGTAAATTAATTGCGTTACCAGCCGCATATCCGGTTTCTTTCGCGGGTTTGCCTCGTAAGTGATTGAGCATTTGATTCAAGCGATCGCGTACATCCTCAATACTGCCAAATATCATT
>JBAUTA010000078.1:0-1713 GCA_049581985.1 Kovacikia sp. | reverse complement strand
TTTAAGTTTGTCAAGTCTTTTCAACAAAAAATCTCTAAACAATGACATCAGCCAAAAAAGCTGTTTGGACAACCTTGTCAGTCACATAACAAATTAAGGTTCAGAAAATACTGCGATACACCTCATGGGTATGATCGCAATTATCAATCACAGCTTGATAATGCCCTGCCGGAGTCCATTCACAACGGCATGGGTGCGATCGCCAGCCCCAAGTTTGATCATGACATTCGTGACGTGGAATTTGACGGTGTTTTCGCTAATATTGAGTTCGCTACAGATCGCTTTGTTACCTTTGCCTTGCGCCATCAGTGTCAATACTTCAAATTCGCGATCGCTCAAATTCGGGCGCTCCATGCGGGCTGCTAACTTCGTACCAATTTCTGCTGGAACGTATCGCTGACCATCGCTGACGGCCCGAATAACCTCTAAAATCTCCTGGCAGGGAGTGTCTTTGAGGAGATACGATTTGGCTCCGACCCTCAGTCCTTGGTAGATGTCCTCATCCGTTTCATAGATTGAAAACATAATGATTGCGGCATTGGGAAATTCTGCCCGGATCTTTGCGATCGCCTCTACACCGCCAACTTCTGGCATATTCAAATCGAGAATGGCAACATCGGGCTGGTGAAGGCGATACTGTCCGATCGCCTGTTGTCCATTATTGACTTCGGCAACCACGGTCATATCCGGCTGGTCATTCAAAATGGCAACTAATCCTTGACGCACAATTGGGTGATCGTCGGCAACCAGAATGCGAATTTTTTTAGTGGATTGGGCCGGCATGGAAGACTCCATTACAACTGCAAATTGATTGGGGCAAACTTAGGACTCTTCTGAATCGGGAATGGCAAGCGTAACTGAAATGATGGTGCCCTGCCCTAATTGGCTAACCATTTGCCAGGTGGCACCTATCCATTCAGCGCGTTGCTGCATTCCCGCTAACCCAAACCCTCGACTCGGCGACCGCAGATCAAATCCACAGCCATCGTCGCGGACAATCAGTTGTAGGGTTTGGGGGGTATAGTTGAGACAAATTTGGATGGTTTGAGCCTGAGCATGGCGCAGGGCATTGGCGATCGCTTCTTGAGCAATGCGGAGCACATTCAACCCCAAATCTGGATGGAGGCGGTAAGGACTGCCATTGATCGAGAGGTCAATGGGCACCGTTTGTCTCGACATCGTTTGCTCGATAAATTTGGTAATTGTCTGAGCTGGATCTTCGTATTCGGAGGTTTCCAGATACAGCGTCCACACCGATCGCCGTGCTTCAGCTAAACCATCTTGCGCTAGCGCTTGAGCCGTGAGCAAATGAGTCTGCGCTTTTTCGGGTTGGGTTGATGCAAAGTAGTTGAACGCCTGTAACTGCATCGAAATGCCACCAAAGGCTTGGGCAAGAGTATCGTGAATTTCTCGCGCCATGCGGGTGCGCTCTTGCAGCAGTGCCGCCTGTTTTACTTCTTCTGCCAGTCGAGTTAATTGAATTGCTAAAGTTGCCTGTTGCGCTAACGACTGAACCAATTCCAATTCATTTTTCGAGAAGGTTTCGCGGGTACAGCAAAACCCAATAAAGCCCAGCGGATCATCATCCTGTTGCAGTAGTGTACAGACAATGCCCCGGTTATTGCGCCTGCGGTGAAACTCCAGATATTCTGGCAAAAACAAGTGTGGCTCAGTCTCTAGATCGAAGGGTCTGGGATTGGGCGATCGCAATAG
>JBAUTA010000077.1:0-2836 GCA_049581985.1 Kovacikia sp. | reverse complement strand
CAGTCTGGATGGTCGTTGATATACGGCATCCAGAACCGTTTGATATAGCTCACTACTAAGAGATTTGAAGGATTCATGGTTGAAGCAAAATGGCGGCCCAAGCAACGCCCCCAAGATGTAAGAGTTGGCAAATTCTTTTTGCTGAGTGACTTCCTCTATTCGGAGGATGGTTGTATTTCGGGAGTGCCCAACACCCCCGTTCAGTTCGATGGGATGGAAGTATCAGGGATGCGCGGCCTGTGCAAGCATATCTTAGATCCGGTGGTCGAGAAATTTGGCCCCTTGTCGATCACATTTGGCTATGTGTCTCCCACCCTCTGGCGCAAGTGGAACGGGAAGAATGCAGTTCTAGAGGGATTGCATGTTTTCCGCCCCGCTCAGGGTGGCATTGGGGGGGCTGCTGATATTCTGATTCACTCTCACCCCGACGACCCACGCACAGTTCTTAACTGGATTCGGGATAACTGCGAGTACGATCGCCTGATCCTCTTCCCCGGCAGCTCAATTATTTGTGTTGCCTGGACTGAAAACGAACCGAGAAAACTTTGCAAAGAATGGGTTTTTCGAGATGGATCAGGAACCGACAGGCATTACGTGAATGCGGGTCGGGATAGTGCTACAGCGCCACCTAAAAAGAAAGGGAAAATGCAGCAGGGTAAGCTTTTCATTCAATCTCTGCCTTGCCTTTTGCTGCAAATTCTGGGTGGAAATCATTCTAGATAAATGATATAATGTGGATAGGAATTAAAAAGTTCGTGGAGGTAGTTTTGTGGACCGGATCAAAGAAATTAGGGACCAGCTAGAAGCTCAAGGATGTCCTGTTCAAAAGTCTCTAAAAGTTGCCCAACTCATTCACAAGGCTGAGCAGAAATCTTCTGCCGCAAGAATTGCGTCAAGTTTGCTGATAGGCAATTGGAGAAATATTGTTGGCAGCGAAGGACTCTGAACGTCGTTTATTTTTTGAGGAAATAAGATGGCTATTGCAACGCTTGTAGTAAATGTGCCTGCCGATGAATGGGAGGCAATCAAGTCAACATTCATGGCCATTTCAAATATGGACAACTCCAATCTTCTTCAGGAGGTTTGCGAAGAAGCCATTGAGATGATGGAGCGGATTCAAGAAGCTTCGGACTCTCAAGAGCCGCCAGAACCAGAAGATATTGCTGTACAGCAGCGTTCCTGACCCTTTTGAGACGGATCGCCCACAAATAGCAACCTACTGGGATTAGCCAATCAAAAAGTTTCGTGTTCCCTGTGCCACCCAATGGGTGGTTTTTTGTTGCAAATTAACCTAAATGGAGAAATCAAATGGTAGCTACAACCTCTAAAAAGTCTCGCAAGAATACCAAGTCTACGCCTGCTGAAACAGTGACAGCAGTTCAGGCTGATGAATCTATCGGCAAGCAGCCGACGCCTGCTGAACAGGCGGAAATCGCAGAGCAGTCCAACGCTGAAGCGGTGGACGATCGTATCCTGCAATGGTTGGTGACCGCCCCAGTTTCCGATGTCAACTTCACCGAAAACGTGAAAGTAGCCAATGCTGCAACCCTAGCAGCCGCGCTGGAACAAATAAAACAGCTTGCAGCACCGTCGAAAACAAAGATCAAGGTTTTACAGGTGAAGCTCAAGAAGCTGACTCCTGATACCCAGGAAGCGCCAATCGCCGGAACTGAACCAGAAACGGAGAACGCTGAGGAATCGCCATCTAAACCTAAGATTGCTGGGTTTAAGTTCACCTGCGACCAGGACAAGCTATCTGAATTCCTGCCAACCCTGAAGCAGGTAGCAAGTAGGGGTGGGCCTCATGTTGTTCTGGGACACATCCTGTTTGAGGTCGATGCAGCGAAAAACCGAGTTTTCATGACTGCATTCAACCTCAGCATGGCGATTCGAGTTTCAGTCGAAGCAACGGTTGATGTCGGTGGGACGTTCACACTTCCCGCTGTCCTGCTCAATGACCTGGTGAGCCGATTGCCGGTTGAGCCACTGGCCTTTACTCATGATGTCGATGAGCTACGAGTTACCGTTTCTTCGTCTGTTGGCAAACATCAACTCCTAGGGATTGATGCTGAGGAGTTCCCCGCCCTGCCTGAGTTCAACGGTAAGTCGTTTGACTTGCCGATGGGCGCACTGCGTAAGGCGATCGACCTGCTTAGCTTTTCGATTTCCACGGACGAAACCAAGCAGGTGTTGACGGGTGCCCATTTCAATCTGAAGAACACTCCGTTCGAGGTTGCCTCCACAGACGGACACCGCATGTCTGTCTATGCACAAAAATTAGAGGACTACCTACCCCCGCAGGTAACGTTTACGCTCCCCGGTTGGGTTCTATCCGACCTAAAACGGATTGCGCCAGAGACAGCGGTAGTTACCGCCCAGCTCGACGACACCATTAAAGCCGAAGACGAGCTTCTACCCACCTCTGGGTATATCAAGTTCGCAACTCCAGTGGGAAATGTGTTGATGTGCCGACTGATCGAAGGGCAGTACCCCGATTATCGGCGACTCATTCCAACCGAATTTGGAATATTCGTAACGGTCGAACGGCTCCCATTTATTGCTGCAATAGAGCGGGTGGCACTGTTTACCGAGCGAGGCATAGTCAAGTTGGACATCCGGGAAACTTCTATTGGCCTATCCGCTCAGTTTTCTACTGGGAATGGGGATGAGCAGATGGCGGCCACACTCACAGGCCCACTGCTAACTATCGCGTTTGACGCCAGATACCTGATCGAAGCGCTTAGGGCTGTTGGCGGTGAGGAGGCGACGATTAAGCTCAACTCAGCCACATCGCCCGTGTTGATGACGGCTGAGAACTTTGAACATCTTCTGATGC
>JBAUTA010000076.1:0-1589 GCA_049581985.1 Kovacikia sp. | reverse complement strand
GCTATCTACTCTATTCTTTATCAAAATTCTAGAATAATCAATTGCCTAGCAAGAAATGGTCGCAAAATTTAAATTTTGCGATGAGAATCGACCTTTCAGGAAGGCAACTTTTTGAGATACGACATTGTAGCCTCGGTTTTGCAAATGCGCACAAATAAATTGAACTTTTCGGCGATCGAGGTCAAATCACCTGGATAGTTGGATAACAGGCTGATAGCAACTCAATCTGACAAGTAATTGATTTGGTAATGGTCTACGCTCTCTGGGGACTTCTCTTTGGTGACCTGGCCCAATTAAGCATGCTTTTAGAGTTAGCTATTTGAAGATAACTTCAGAGGTCATCGTGCTGACTTGAAGCGGTTGGATCAGTTCTCTAAACCACTAAACAGGGCAATATTTGCCCACTCTGGAGATAGCAAATTAAGTTGAAACGGCTGTGGCTAAAGGGTTTAAGGGTGTGCAATCGGATCGATCGGCGCAACCCTGGCCAAGCTCCCCGACAGAATTATTTCTTTTCAGATATTGAAAAAGCACTAGCTAATTCCTTAGCTGCAACCCGTTAAGAATAGGTTTCTGATTCAAATAGCTGGCCTGGGTCCCCTAAGATTTTGTCCGCTATAGGAGGCTTAGTCCTATCTGTGTAGGGCCTAGTTCTTCTGATTCTGATCGGCAGGAGAACGTGATAGATTCAGAATCTTGGCGGGATCAGAGGACGGGTATTTTCTTCTCATGGCACAGAGCAAAAAGACCGTCAGCGTGATGCTAAGTAGGAGTTACTGAACGAACTACTTTAATACAATCGTCCTAAATAATGGATATATTTAGGAAGTTGAAAGAGGTGGCCTGATTTAATACAATCGTCCTAAGCGATCGGCGTTTTTAAGGCCACTTAACATGGGACTTAATTCAATTTCTCGGTGTAACCTGCCTTAATCCATCCTTCTAGGTCACTGCCCTCTACACGGACTTTTTGCCATTCCTGATCAGGGCTAGCTTCGAGAACGGTTACTTCATCGTTATATTCCACTCCTCCAACCCGATTGGAGTTGCGATCGGGTCCTTCTCGCAGATTCAGCCCCTCGGAAATTACAATCCGGGCTCGGTAGCCATCAGCCTCCGATTTTTTGGGGGAGGGCTTGGCACTTGGGACTGGGCTGGGTTGGGCAGAGGGCTTGATGGTAGCCGATTCTGGTCGCGTTGCCTTTGCAGGTTGAGCGTTGGGGGATGGTTTGTCGTTAGGAAAGATGGGTTTGGTTGGCGGGGCAGTAAACTGGGCAATCACCCGCTGAACCGCAAAGTAACTACCCCCTGCAATCAGGACGATCGCCAGGAAAAATCCGCTCAATACCTTCACTAAACTTGACCAACTCATAGCCTTGCTCATTACAGTTGCTTTGGCAGCATTGTATAGGCATCTGCCAATTTTGCTGCATCTGAATTTGATGAGACCGTTTTTTTTTGCCCCCACCCCACCCTGTTGAAAAATTTAGTGTTTGCAACCCTAGTAATCCTGGAGTCTGGCTCCTAACCTTCTAGATGCCAAATTCTAGCAGCCCGCCTGGGTCTGTAATCTCCCCCAAGTATGAAAG
>JBAUTA010000075.1:0-1606 GCA_049581985.1 Kovacikia sp. | reverse complement strand
ATCCCAATCCGCTCTCCCGACTGCACAGAAAAGCTGATCTGGTCTAGCACAAGCTTTCTCGCAGGCTTGCGATATTTGCCTTCCAAAATAGATAGAATTGTTTTTTTTAGATCATAGGAAAATTCCTCCTGGGTTCGTCGGAGTAACGAAACCTGATCTAGTCGAATAACTTCCATCTAGAGTAAGTCCATAAACTGCGATCGCCACAACTGAAAGCAACTCCATCCCAATCCAAAAACGACAAAACTACCCACTAAAGCCCCAAAAATAAGGCCGACATCAGGCAAACTACCTGACAAAACAATTTGACGGGTACTTTCGACAATGGGCGTCAGCGGATTGAGTGCCAGAAATTGCTTGACCTGGGGTGGAACAATGCTGGCTGGATAGAATACGGGAGTACTCATCCACATCACAAAGACCACCAATTCGTAGAAGTAGGGCAAGTCTCGAAAGAACACATAAAGTGAGCTGACCAGTAACCCAATTCCTAAGCTAAATAGTGTGAGGGCGAGCAGGGGCAGCAACAGAGCCACCACATTCAGCAAGTTCTTAGAAATAATCAGCGTCGTAATCGCTAGCAGCGGTAGCGGACCGACCGTAAACTGAAACACGTTGGCCAGATTGGCCGCGACCGGAAACACACTAATTGGCAACCGGATTTTATTCAGCAGAGACCCATTTCCAACCACACTGGTAAGCGCTTGAGTGGTAGAAGCGGAAAAGAAATTGACAATCACCAAGCCTGAGAACGCTGCCAGCGCATAGTTCAAAATGGAATTTCCGTAAGCACTGGCAAAGGCTGTCCCAAAGAGAGCGGTATAAAGTCCGGTCATGGTCAGAGGATTCAGCAAAGACCAGAATATACCCAGCAACGAACCCCGATAGCGGGCACTCAGGTTTCGTTCCACAAACACATGGAGCAGTTCCCAATACCTCTTCGCCTGGGGAAGGGAGAGTTTAGATTGTATGGAGACTGCCATAGGTGATCACTACTAAACTTGTTTCTTCGCAATTGCTAATCTAAGTTCTCTGGTATTGGTGTCAATGTCAACTACTTAGTTAAAAAAAAGGAAATTTTAGGAGGTCGGGGCTGCGGTTCCGATCGCCTTATTCTCCAGGGACGTTTAATAGGCCGCTCTGTTCCAAGACAGAGTTCATTGCCTGTTTCTGTTCCCCATCGTAATTCCAGCGGTTGAGGAAGGGTTGGTAAGCTCCCGCGCCTGTACGAATACTCTCTGCCAACTGACGGGCGTGCTCCTGCAATTGGGAAAGTTGGAGAGCTTGAATTAATTGGTTGGTTCGCGATCGCACCTGATCTGACCCTTGGGCCATCGCCTCATCCTGATTGCGGCGGTGAGTAATCGCCATTGCCGTAGACATCACCAGATTCTTTACGAGCAGCGGCGCAACAACTTCTGGGGCAGTCTCTAAAGCTTTTACCACCGCTTCACGGAGAGGGCCTGCCAGGGGACGAGGATCACTCAGAAAGGTGACAAAAAATCCCCTGGCTCCATTTTCGCTGCGAACAAGGTCGCCAATGGTCTGCTCAATGGTGGATGCTGCGACGTTGCCCTGGTTGATTCGCTCCAGCAAGGATTCGGTC
>JBAUTA010000074.1:0-3154 GCA_049581985.1 Kovacikia sp. | reverse complement strand
GCATGATCAACCAGTCAGGTCTGTTAATCATTCAGGTAACAAAGCGGTTTGGTGAATCGTCGATCGCCCGCATCCTCGATCTAGTCCAAAACGCCAGTAGTAAGAAAGCAGAAACAGAAAAATTTATTAGCAAATTTGCCCGCCGCTACACACCAATAGTAGTGGTTTTATCGCTGGCAGTGGCGCTTTTGCCACCCCTGTTTATTGCGGGCGCAGACCGGGCGGAGTGGGTTTATCGGTCGTTGATTTTGCTGGTAATTTCCTGTCCCTGTGGGCTGGTAATTAGCATTCCCCTAGGCTACTTTGGCGGCATTGGCGGCGCAGCCCGACGGGGAATTCTGGTCAAAGGGGCTACGTTTCTCGATACGCTGGCGGCAGTGGAGGCGATCGCCTTCGACAAAACTGGCACCTTAACCAAAGGCGAGTTCAAAGTTTCTGAGATTTCCCCCCGCAATGGGTTCTCGCAAGCAGATCTGTTGCGACTGGCGGCAGAAGCAGAAGCAAATTCCAACCATCCCATTGCCCATTCAATTCGAGCCGCCTACGGGCAAACAGTCGATCCCTCCGTCATCTCAAGTTACGTTGAAATAGCAGCCCACGGCATCCAGGCGACAGTGGAAAATCGGGTAGTCGTGGCGGGCAACGATCGCCTGTTGCATCGGCAAGCCATTGAGCACGATACCTGCCATGTCCAAGGAACTGTAGTTCACCTGGCAGTCGATCAAATCTATGCCGGATATATTGTTATTGCTGATGAGTTAAGAGAGGACGCAGTGCAAGCGGTACGTGCCCTGAAGCAGGTTGGCGTTGAAAATGTGGTGATGCTGACGGGAGATTCCCCAGATGTGGCCCAACGGATTGCCCAAACCCTGGGTGTCGATTCCTACCAGGCCGAGTTGTTGCCCGAGGATAAGGTCACCGCCATTGAAATGCTGCTGCGGCAGGTCAGCAAAAAAGGCAAAGTAGCGTTTGTTGGAGATGGAATTAATGACGCTCCGGTGATTGCCAGGGCAGACGTGGGGATCGCCATGGGAGGCTTGGGATCGGATGCGGCGATCGAAACTGCGGATGTGGTATTAATGACCGATGCCCCCGCCAAGGTGGCAGAAGCCATTCAGATAGCCAGGAGAACCCACACCATTGTCTGGCAAAACATTGTTTTTGCCCTTGCAGTTAAAGGTGTATTTATTGGGCTGGGTATATTGGGGCTAGCGACTCTCTGGGAAGCCGTCTTTGCAGATGTGGGGGTCGCTCTCATTGCCATCTTCAACGCGTCTAGAGTGCTGCGCTAACTCGGAAGCCAGACCGCCTTAGAAGACTTCAACGAGTAGAAGCTAAAATAGAGCAGCATCGCTCTTTTATGCTTATGAGCCTATGACTATTGCTGCTCCAGTAAGAACCCTATACGAAGCGGTTATTGGGCTGGAAACCCACGTGCAACTAAAGACCCATACGAAGATCTTCTGCCATTGCGCCACAACCTTTGGCAACACGCCTAACACCCAGGTTTGCCCGGTTTGCACCGGAATGCCAGGCGTATTGCCCGTACTTAACCAGAAGGTGCTGGAGTACGCGGTTAAAGCTGGACTGGCACTCAACTGCCAGATTGCGCCCTACAGTAAGTTTGACCGGAAGCAATACTTTTACCCCGATCTGCCCAAGGATTACCAGATCTCCCAATACGACCTGCCGATCGCTGAGCACGGCTGGTTGGAAATTGAGCTGGTCGATAAGGAAAGTGGCACCGCTACCCGGAAAAAGATTGGCATCACTCGTCTGCATATGGAGGAAGATGCCGGAAAGTTGGTCCATGGCGGCAGTGAACGCCTCTCTGGTTCCACCTATTCCCTGGTAGACTACAATCGCACAGGTGTTCCCCTGGCAGAAATTGTTTCGGAACCCGATATGCGCTCCGGCCAGGAAGCGGCTGAGTACGCCCAGGAGTTGCGACGAATTTTGCGCTATCTAGGCGTCAGCGACGGCAACATGCAGGAAGGTTCCCTGCGGTGTGATGTCAATATTTCTGTGCGGCCTGTAGGCCAGCAGGAATTTGGGGTCAAGGTCGAAATCAAGAACATGAACTCCTTCAACGCTATCCAACGGGCGATCGAGTACGAAATTGAACGGCAGACGGAGGCGATCGAAGCAGGGGAGCGCATCATCCAGGAAACCCGTCTGTGGGAAGAAGGGTCCCAACGCACCATTAGTATGCGAGTCAAAGAAGGCTCCAGCGACTACCGTTACTTTCCCGAACCGGATCTGGGACCGATCGAGGTTTCTACCAAACAGCTAGAGCAGTGGCGCGGGGAATTGCCAGAACTGCCCAACCAAAAACGCCAGCGCTACGAAAGCGAATGGGCTCTGTCTGCCTATGATGCGCGCGTGATGACTGACGATCGGGCAAAGGCAGAATATTTTGAGGCAACCGTGGCGGCGGGTGCTCCCCCCAAGCAGGCGGCAAATTGGATCATGGGCGATATCAGCGCCTACCTGAATGCCAACAACGATCTGAATATCACCGATCTGGCCCTCAAACCGCAGGAATTGGCGGAACTCATCGGCTTAATTGAAAACAGCACGATTAGCACCACAGCGGCTAAAACTGTCCTACCCAAACTCCTGGCCGAGGGAGGCTCACCTACCCAACGGGTAGAACAGGAAGGGCTAATCCAAATTTCCGACACCAGCGTCATTGACGCCGCGATCGAGGAAGTGTTGACCGCTTTTCCCAAAGAGCTTGAGCAGTACCGCAACGGTAAAACAAAAATGCTGGGCTTTTTCGTCGGGCAAGTCATGAAGAAAACCAGCGGTCGAGCCGATCCAAAGTTGACCAATCAACTGTTGGCTAAGCGTCTCAGTGGTGAGTCATGAGATTTTCCTGGAGCGATCTTCACTGAATCGCCCTGGATATCCACACTATTCTTTGTCAAAAAATTACAATAGGGGTGACACCCCCCACCCCTAAGATGGCATACTGTGATAAGTAGATGCACCCTGATGATAGGGGGAGGCGCTTCGGCGGCTCTCCCTTTTTTTTGCTCTCTTTTTTTGCTCTCTTTTTTTGCTCTCTTTTTTTGCTCTCTTTTTTTGCTCTCTTTTTTTGCTCTCTTTTTTTGCTCTCTTTTTTTGCTCTCTTTTTTTGCTCTCTTTTTTT
>JBAUTA010000073.1:0-9047 GCA_049581985.1 Kovacikia sp. | reverse complement strand
TAAAAACAAAGGGAACGCATAATCAGGAAGAGGAACACATAACTCATGGCACGCGCAAAGTTTGAACGGAATAAACCCCACGTTAATATCGGCACCATTGGTCACGTTGACCACGGTAAAACCACTCTCACGGCTGCAATCACGATGACCTTGGCTGCGCTAGGTCAGGCTTCGGCTAAAAAGTACGATGAGATTGACGCTGCCCCAGAGGAGAAGGCACGGGGAATTACCATCAACACTGCACACGTTGAGTATGAGACGGAAAACCGTCACTATGCTCACGTTGACTGCCCCGGACACGCTGACTATGTGAAAAACATGATCACGGGGGCAGCCCAGATGGATGGCGCGATTTTGGTCGTGTCTGCTGCTGACGGCCCTATGCCCCAGACCCGTGAGCACATCCTGTTAGCACGGCAGGTCGGCGTTCCTCGGCTAGTTGTCTTTCTAAATAAGAAAGATATGGTGGATGATGATGAACTGCTGGAACTAGTGGAACTGGAAGTACGTGAGCTACTAAGCTCCTACGACTTCCCCGGCGATGATATCCCAATTGTTGCGGGTTCAGCCTTGCAAGCATTGGAAACCATGACTGCCAGTCCTAAGACCAAGAAGGGTGAAAGTGACTGGGTTGATAGAATCTACGATCTGATGGACAACGTAGATGATTACATTCCTACTCCTGAACGGGATGTTGATAAACCATTCCTGATGGCGGTTGAGGATGTCTTCTCGATCACGGGTCGTGGTACGGTAGCAACCGGTCGGATTGAGCGGGGACGGATTAAAATCAACGATAAGATTCAAATCGTTGGGATTCGCCCTACTCGCGAAACCACCGTTACCGGGATCGAAATGTTTAAGAAGAGTCTCGATGAGGGGATGGCTGGCGATAACGCAGGTGTCCTGCTCCGGGGGATTCAAAAAGAAGACATTGAGCGCGGGATGGTGCTGGCAAAGCCTGGTTCAATCACCCCCCATACTCTGTTTGAATCTGAGGTATACATCTTAAAGAAGGAGGAGGGGGGTCGTCATACCCCATTCTTCCCTGGCTATCGGCCTCAGTTCTACGTTCGGACAACGGATGTGACGGGTACGATTAGCAACTTCACCAATGATGAAGGGGGCGAGGCAGAAATGGTGATGCCTGGCGATCGCATCAAAATGACGGTTGAACTGATTAACCCGATCGCAATTGAACAGGGAATGCGCTTCGCAATCCGGGAAGGTGGTCGCACGGTTGGTGCGGGTGTCGTCTCCAAGATCCTCAAGTAGGCTGCGTTTGGCAACTAGTAGACCAAAACTTTCGTTTTGGTCTACTAGCTATCAGCTATCGGCAGTCAGCCCTCAAGCTGATTACTGATAGCTGATTAGTATGGGAATTACCCTAGAAGTACATTTCTGCCGTCTCCAACCCTTGGGTGGGAACGGTCTACAAGCTGAAAGCTAACGGGTGATCAGGTCGGTAAGCTTCGCCGCCGCCGCCCACCTGCAACCCCAATTCCTTAAATTGGGATCACTCTCAAGCGATTAGCTGAAAGCTCATTTTTGATTCAAAGAACAGAACCTAGAAAACTTAACTAAACTAACAATGGCCACTATTCAGCAGCAGAAAATTCGTATTCGTCTCAAAGCCTTTGACCGTCGCCTTTTGGACACCTCCTGCGAAAAGATTGTCGATACGGCAAATCGCACCAATGCAACGGCGATCGGCCCCATTCCTTTGCCGACCAAACGCCGGATCTATTGCGTATTAAGATCGCCTCACGTAGATAAAGACTCCCGTGAACATTTTGAGACGCGAACCCATCATCGGATTATTGATATTTACCAACCCTCTTCTAAAACCATTGACGCGCTGATGAAGCTAGACTTGCCCGCAGGCGTAGACATTGAAGTGAAGCTTTAAACAGCTTTCCTAACTGGTTGAATGATCGGTTACCCCCAATTTATTTGGACCAGGGCGTTTGCAATCGTAAGCGTCCTGATTTGATTATTTATGCTTCCTTTTGTACCAAGAATTGCGTTTCTGATGCCGATCCCCATGCTAGATGGGCTACAGTAGTAGTAGAAGCACTGTCTGTGATGTGGTAAATAATGACATCTTCTTCATCGATCGCTGTCCGAGAACTTCCTTTGTTTCCCTTACCTGAAGTGGTTTTGTTTCCCGGTAGACCACTCCCGCTCCATATTTTTGAGTTTCGCTACCGGATCATGATGAACACGATTCTGGAAAGCGATCGTCGCTTTGGCGTTTTAATGTGGGATCAGGCGCAGGGAAAACCCGCCGCCGTTGGCTGTTGTGCTGAGATTATCCAGTTTGAACGCACCCGTGACGATCGGATGAGAATCCTCACCCTGGGGCAGCAGCGGTTCCGAGTCCTGGATTATGTGCGTGAGAAGCCCTATCGGGTTGGTTTAGTTGAGTGGGTTGAAGACCATCCCCCGGAACAGGATCTAAAACCCTTGACAAAGAATGTCACCCAACTGCTTCAAGATGTGGTTCATCTTTCGGGCAAACTGACCGGGCAGGAAATTGAGCTTCCCGAAAAGATTCCCGACTTACCGATTGAATTGTCCTACTGGATTGCCAGCAATCTTTATGGGGTTGCAGAGGAACAACAAATGCTCCTGGAAATGCAGGATACAGCTACCCGACTCGAACGGGAAGCTGAAATCCTAACCTCCACGCGCAATCACCTGGCAGCTCGGACTGTCTTAAAAGATACTCTGGAAGATACCTTGAACTGATTCAGCCCTCACCAGCTTAATGAGGACAGGGGATTAAAGGATAGCTTTTAGTCCAGGTCAGGTCAGGCGATCGCAAAAAGATTTGTCTCAGCCAACCAGCCCTAAACCCATCCCTCTATGTTATCCCCAGACAGAGGTTCGTGATCAGCAGGTGTGAGGAAAGGTATTTTCCCCCTCCAACATTCTCGTTTGAAATAAATTATGGGAAATAAATGATCGGGATGACAGGATTTGAACCTGCGGCATCCTGCTCCCAAAGCAGGCGCGCTACCAAGCTGCGCTACATCCCGTTAGCTTCTTTCAGATAGTATAGCTTGCTTTCCTTCAAGTTCTCCAAGTCTCTCATGAGTTCTCCAAGTCTCTGGCTCTCCGTCCAAACGAAATTCAACCCTTTCATTCAACCCTCCCATTCAACCCTCCCATTCAACCCTCTCAAGCAGAAGGTTTGTCATAGTAGGGCATCCGGTTTGAATTTTACTGGGATTTCGCCTGCAAGATTATCCACCCTCGTTTGTAGGCAGGAACCAATAAGCAGGAGCCAAATGGAGCAAAACCCTAGCATACCTAACCCGCAATTTCCCTGAGGAGATTTGGGAGTTGGTACAAATGGGTGAGCCAATTGGGCAATATTTAGATATAAATCAATCAGGGATTAGTCAGGATACCAGAACATGCCTTTAATGCCTTCTGGATCAGACATGAAGCCCAGATTCCGGTAAAACTCTACTACCTGGGGGTCCGCAAATAGAGTAATGTTGCTAATATCTTCACTTCGTAACTTTTTGATGATTTGCTTCATCAAAGCCTTGCCAAGTCCTTTACCTTGATAGTCTGGATGAACAACTACATCCCAGATTGTAGCGTTGAAGGCGTGATCTGAAGTTGCCCGCGAAAAACCAACCAGCCGCCGCTGAGTTCCCCGCTGTTCCCACATGGAGACAACCAGGAAACTATGCTGGATAGCTTTTTTAACCTTTCGCAGGGGACGACGAGACCAGCCTACCGCATCACATAACTCCTCCAGTTCATAGAGATCAATGTCCCTCTCTGTACTGAAAAAAATTCGAGGATTGGCGCGATCGCTAGCGTCTTCACCAGAAAAACCCTCCATTTGAACCGTTTTGGAGGTAGAGGGAGCATCAGAGCCAGTAAATAGGCTTTTCCAAAAACCCATGTAAGCGTGATTAGTAGTAAAAGTTAAACCACAGTACTAGATAGTATATTCTGCCGTACCCTTTCTTCGCCGTCTTTACGACGTCAGATTGACCAGCAGTTAAAAAGGATTCCCCAGAGTGGTGACCAGAGAATAAAAAAGGGTTGAGTAACTGCACTAAAGTGAAGTCTTTAGTGTCAGGAACTTAAGTCTATTCCTTAGATAGTCTTAAACTTGATGAAATGAGTTCCCGATTATGGCCCTAGGCTTAAAGTCATCCACACTGGAACTGCTAAAACGCTTTAACCGGGCGTTTCCCCAGTTTTATGAACAATTTGTTAGCAGTGAGATTCAACTGCAAAACCTGAGACTAGCGTACCACCTCTATAAAACGAAGCAGGCGGTAATTGAGCTAAAACAGGAAGGCAGTAAGAGTGCTCTTCATTTCGCCTACCGGAATCAGTCTTTCCTTCTAAGCGATATTTTCGGTGTCCTGGCTGCCTATGGGCTGACTATCCATAGTCTGAGCCTGTATGGGCAGATCTATCCCCCAATGCTGGTATTTATCAAGTTAATCGTTTCCCGCAGCGGCAAGGCGTTAACCGATAAAACCGCTGAAAATGTCTGCCGGGCGATCCGGGAAGCACTGGCAGGACGCTTTGAAGTAGAGGAAATGCTGGCAGTCGAGTTTAATTTAGATGCCGGGTTGGAACAGGTAGAAACTGAGTTTTATGTCGATCCGGTGTTTCACTTGCCCGCCCTGTTGATTGAGGCAGATAACCAGCCAGGGCTTTTCTACAAAGTCATGTATGCCATCTGGCAGGAAGATCTGCTGGTCGTTAACGCAAACTTGCTCGTTTGGCGGGGTCGGACCCGTTTGATTCTCTATCTCCTAGGCCCGAATGAGAACCTGATTCCAGAATACCTGGGGCAGAAGATTGCAGAGGGGGTAAAACAGCGGTTGTTAGGGAGAAGATTTTAGGGGTGAGGGGTTGGGCGGGAAGGGGAGCAGAGGGATGGGGTAAGGGGAGACAATCATGCCGATCGTTGACATTTTGGGTGTTCCCCATGCATATGAATTAACGGACCCTGTTCAGACAAAAGAGGTTTTGGTGTTTATTCATGGCTGGCTCCTCAGCCGTTGCTATTGGCAACCTTTAGTAGGGGCGTTGGCCCCTGACTATCAATGTCTGGCTTATGATCTACGCGGGTTTGGGGAATCTCAATTGAGGAACCAGGAGAATTCCCAGCAGATCAACGCTGACTACAGCCTGGCTGCCTATGCCAGAGATTTAGGGATTCTGCTGAAGCAGTTGCAGATTTCGCGGGCATGGCTGGTGGGCCATTCTCTAGGAGGTAGTATTGCGCTGTGGGCAGCCGATTACCTGCCAGAGCAAGTGGAAGGCGTGATTTGCGTGAACGCGGGGGGTGGCATTTACCTGAAGGAAGAGTTTGAGCGGTTTCGATCGGCGGGACAGCAACTGGTAAAATTTCGTCCCCGCTGGTTATGCTCAGTGCCTTTGCTGGATTTATTGTTTACACGGGCAAGTGTGGCCCGGGCGATCGATCTGCGCTGGGGACGCCAACGACTCATTGATTTTGTCGCAGCTCATCCAGAGGCGGCTCTGGGAGCCTTACTGGATTCAACAACCGAAACCGAGGTTCACCTTTTACCCCAAATCGTCGCCCGGTTAAAACAACCCGTCTACTTCATTGCCGGGGCGCAGGATCCGATTATGGAACCGAAGTATGTTTATCATCTAGCCAGTTTTCATACGTTGTTTCAGGACAGTGGCGGGAATGTGGTGGAGATTCCCAATTGCGGTCATCTGGCGATGGTAGAACAGACCGATGCAGTTGCTAGCCAGATTCGATCGATCCTTAGCAAATAAATTAGATGGCGTGAATTTTGCAGTCTAAGCCACTCGATGCTTTGAAATAAAGTACTGTTGCCAGCCAGAAACTCAAAAACTCTCTTTACATCCGTTCTGCTAGCTGTTGGCAAAACGCCGCCTGATCGGGTGAAGCTAATCCTTCCTGCACAACGGCTAACACTCGCGCCATATTTCCCGTCAACAAATCCTCCACCGCCAGCCACAGTCCCGGAAACACCTGACTGCGAATCACACCATCTTGATCAATGGGTAGCGGCACATATTCCCCGTCCTACAAAAAAAACCAATCCAGCTTTTGCTCAAACACCTGCCAGACAATGTACTCTTTGATGCCATTGCGACGATATGCCCGTTTTTTATCCCCCAGATCGATCGCCGCACTACTTGCCGCAATTTCTGCGACCAACTCTGGTGCCCCTTCCACATAATCATCCTCACTTAGCCGCGCCTGCCCACCGCACTGCTCCTCAATCAGCAGCACTGCATCCGGTTGGGGTTCATTATCCAAATCTAGACGCACCGTTGGGTTATCGCCAAGCTCGACACATGGAGTTGCTACTTTATACGTCCACAGCCAACCGATGATGTTGCCGTGGGGCTGTCCATGACTTCTGAAGCGCAGGGCAGTAGCCATATAAACTACTCCTTCGATCAATTCGGCTTTCTTTACATGCGGCATGGCATTGTAACGCCGCTCAAACTCATAGCGGTTCAAGCGATCGCCACTTTCCAATTGAGGCATTGGTAACGGCTTCTGGGGAGGAGGAGTTTTAACCATACTTGTGCTGGGTGATTCTAGATTCCGCTTGTTTCTATAGTAATCTTCTGACCCACCCATCGCTCAAAGCGACCGCACAAGCGCGGCGTAGCTCGCTTCCTGGTACGGGTAAATTGTTCGCCACTGAGACTGATACCTGTGCAACGCCAAAACTTCCTGAATTGCCCAACCTGCCCACCCCCCTGCTACCGCAGACGGAGGATTCGCGATTTGTTCGAGTCTTACAAAAAGTTGGTGCTATCAGGAGCAGGGCAATGGCTGAAACTCGACCGAATTCGCACAATGAATTGAAGATTCCGGTCTACGATGTGATCGCCCAACGCATCCTTGATACGCCTCTAATCATCCACAGCGCCATCCTGGCTCATCTGTTTGAACCCGAAGACTTACACTCTTTATTGGTAATAATAGCGGTTCTCACTGGGGTGAGGTACGGGGTGTGGGGTGGAACCCCCACGCAGGAGGCAGCGCCCCCTGCACCCCTGTACTCCATTGATATGGAAACCGCTGTAAAGACGATTTTGGGAGTGGAGGGGGTAGATGGTGTACTCGTGTTATCACGCATTGCTCAAATCATATAGCTGCATCACATCCGAAATCGCCATCCGCGACTGTGCCCCCAGCGTCAGGGATGAAGTATGCCCCCGCTCCAGGTGATCGGCGGCAGCGCAGGCGATCATGGCGGCGTTATCGGTACAGAGTTTAAGGGGGGGAAAGAGGACGCGCAGATTGTGCGGTTGGGCGGCAGCTTGCAGATGATGGCGTAAGCCACTGTTAGCAGCAACCCCACCCCCGATCGCGATCATATCCAGCCCGTAGTTGAGGGCGCAGGCGATCGCCCGCTTAGTCAACCCCTTCGCAACCGTCTCCTGAAAGCTAGCTGCCAGATCCGCCACAGGTAAGGGAAGAGATTCTTGCTCAAGCCTTTGCGTTAGCCTTAGAACCGCTGTTTTTAAGCCACTGAAGCTGGAGTCATAGAGATGGAAGCCTCCTTCAGGGAGAGATATTTGCCCTTCGGGGAGGGAGAAGGCTCTGGGATCTCCCTGCTGGGCCAATTTATCAATGATAGGGCCACCGGGATAGCCCAGGTTCATCAGCCTGGCAACTTTATCAAAAGCTTCTCCGGCTGCATCGTCACGGGTTTGACCCAGGGTTTCGTATAGCCCGCAAGCTTTGACATAAATCAGGCTAGTGTGGCCACCAGACACAAGTAGGCAGAGAAAGGGAGGCTGCAAGTCAGCGGCAGTCAGGTAAGCGGCATAGATATGCCCTTCCAGGTGATGGATGCCAAGAAACGGTTTCTGATGCAGGAGTGCCAGGGTTTTGGCGGTGGTCAAGCCAACCAGGAGGGCACCAACCAGGCCGGGAGCACAGGTGGCAGCAATGCCATCAATTGCGACCCAGCCTAAGTTGGCCTCTTGCAGGGCCTGGGCGATCGCCGAATTAACCGTCTCGACATGCTGACGGGAGGCAACCTCCGGCACAATGCCGCCATACCGCCGATGAATTGGAATCTGAGACGAAATGACACTGCTCAGTACTTCACGATTCTTAACGATCGCTACCGCTGTTTCGTCACAACTTGTTTCAATTGCTAATACTGTTGCCATTTGCTGGTAATTTTTTCAAGTATAGCCACTTCGTGTAGCTTAAATTATTAATGATTTTGCTGAATGGTAGAAGCTATCCCCTTTGGTAGCCTATCCTTCGCAGAGTTCTTGTTTCGGTACATGAAGTTTTTGTTTTGTAGTCACGGGAAACAATTCCATGAGACGATTGTTTGCTCTAATTCTGTCTGTTTTTCTTTGCTTTAGTGCTGCTCCCGCCCTTTCGGCAAATGCAGCAACGCTAACCCCTTGCAAAGATTCACCTGCTTTTCAGCAGCGGGCTGAAGCCTCTCAAAGTGCAACTGCACCTCGACGGTTTGCCGCCTATAGTTCGCTATTATGCGGTGAAGAAGGACTTCCCCATCTAGTGGTTGATCCAACAGCAGCCCATGTCGGTGAATTCACAATTCCTGCCATCCTCTTCCTGTATATCGCAGGTTGGATTGGTTGGGCAGGTCGCTCTTATCTCCAAGCAGCAAAGAAATCAAGTAACCCTGAAGAGAAGGAGATCATTATTGATCTTCCACTAGCGGTTCAGTCCTCGTTGGCGGGTGCTTTTTGGCCCCTGGCAGCGCTCAAGGAGTTTACCACTGGTGAACTGACGGCTAAAGATGACGAAATTCCTGTCTCTGTCCGCTAATTGATTAACGACGTTCTCAGATCTGTTTGGGGAGATTTCTTCATGCAATACTTTGTCAAATATCTTTCCACTGCGCCTGTAATTACGGCGATTTGGTTGACGATCACTGCTGGTGTCCTAATTGAAATCAATCGCTTTTATCCTGACATTCTGTTTCACCCGGTTCCCTGGTAATCGGGTTTTACAGTTAGGATGAAGGAATTTAAACTTGCCTGTTTGAGCC
>JBAUTA010000072.1:0-1858 GCA_049581985.1 Kovacikia sp. | reverse complement strand
GCGGCGACACATTGCCCGCATTGAGACAGCCTGCCGGGATGTTCAGATGGTTACTTGTGCTGACAAACTGCACAATGTACGCAGCATGGCTAGCCAATACGGACAGAGGGGAGAATCTTTCTGGCAGCATTTTGCCCGTGGCCGTCAAGAGCAAGCCTGGTACTACCGGAGCATGACCCTTGCTCTTGGTCGGCAGTTACAGGGCTTGCCTCTCTACAATGCTTTGTGCGATGCAGTTGAGGATCTATTCGCCCATCCCTAAGAAGGCACTGGGCCCAAAATTCGACATCAAGGCGTTCCACGATGTCATCCTCACGAACGGCGCAATGCCACTCGATGTCATGCAAAGCATCGTACGCGGATGGATGATGCAAATTCATTTACAAGTTAGCCTTTTGCAATCGTTGCAGCAATCCTGGGCGATTACTGTATTGGGATTGCATTTGACGGATGCTTTCCTGAAACACTGGCAGGTTCTCTTGATATTTGGCCAGATCCCGTAAATCCTTTAAGATCCCAATCGCTTTGTCGTAGGATTGGGCCTGCTTCAGTTCAACCAACTTAAATACTTCCTGCCACAGGGCGTTACTTTTGGGCGCAATCGCCTCTAGATATTTACGTCGGGCAACTGCGGCCGCCTGTTTTTCTTGTGCTCGACGGTGTTGTTTGTTCTCCTCCGCAATCTCCATGAGGGCGGCAAGCGATCGGCCGGCATTGCTGCTGGGACTTGGATCTGTTTTTCCGAATCGTTGCCGGAGGTTTTGCATTAACTCCATGCCCACATGGGTTTCGCCTTGCGCCACCCGAACCAGATAACGATTGCGTTCGGTTTCCGAAAGCTCGGCAATCCAGTCTTCGACAGGTTCCTTACTTGTTTTGGCCGTTGGGCTAACCTGAGCAGCAGCAGCAATTAAGTCCAGATCTACCTTAAACAGATCTACAAAACTTTTGAGAGCCGGGGTAAGGGTCTTGAGGCCAGCAGGGACAGGCGGTTCAATCAATTCTTTCGGATCGGCTGCTGCATCTTCGGCAAAGCCAGCTTTTAACCAGGCCAGGTATAACACGCGGAAATCACCTTGCAGTAATTCCTCTCGTAGCGCAACCAAGTCAGAGAGCCACGCTTCGTCATCCTCAATCCAGGTGTAATAGTCCTCGGCACACAGATTAATGTTTAGAATGACGGACTTTGCCGTGGTCGAAACAGTAATGAAGTGGGGAACGCAGTAGGGTTCAAATACGGCTGGTTTGACCAATGCTTTGGGGAAACGAATCATCAACTGCCGCACCCCAAAACTGGCCATGTAGAGCATGAGGTCGAAGTAGCGATCCAACACGGTTTCCGGCTGGTGGCGAAAGTCGCTGAAGCTATAAACAAAGCGGGCAGTGGTGGCGGTCAACTTTACACGACTGGAGAGACTACGAAGGTAAGTTTGGTCGTCGCTACTCAAGGGCCTATCTAGGGCTTGAAATTCGTACTGTTGGTACTCGCTCACGGTACGTTCCTGTTTCGACTGATTGGAATCTCCTCAACCCCTCTGATTGGAATTCCATCAACTCTGTGGATAGGGGTTCTCCTATACTGAGAATACTACTCATTGTTCAGAACATATATATGAGGAGGGCTTGCAATGGCAAAGGTCTTTACGGGCAGGGTCACGATTCCTGGCAACAAAATTAATGAATTCTTCCAGGCTATGCAGGAGGCGGAAGAGGCCAGAGCGCCCTTTCGCAGTATTTTTTCAAGGGGTTTTAAGCAACAGAAGCGAATGACCTGTCAGCATTGAGAGTATTCGGCAGCAAAGAAGGAGCAGGTTTTCCCTGTCGCTTGGCTCGACAGGCCTCGGTCAGATAATTCAGC
>JBAUTA010000071.1:0-1542 GCA_049581985.1 Kovacikia sp. | reverse complement strand
CACTGGATGAGGCAAATCAGAATGAGATCATCACAAGACTTAAAGGAGATAGTCCAATGCTAGAACTCCAAACTACGCCGACAATGCAGCCGAAAAAAATGAATTGGTTGTCCCTGGCAGAATCTCTCGGAAAACAATTAGCAGACAGTGAAATTGAAGCCGACGAGAGTGATTTGTTTGTTGCGGACAATATTTCCCGCTTAAAATCATCTGGATTGCTGGCAGCAGGTGTTCCAATGGAATTGGGAGGTGGCGGAGCCAGTTATAGTGAGCTTTGCGCGGTATTGCGGATTCTGGGACGGTACTCCAGTTCAACGGCACTTGCGTTTTCCATGCATACGCATCAGGTAATGGTGCCAACCTGGCGATGGCGTAATCAAAATGCGCCCGTGGAGGGATTACTTAAACGAATAGCAACTGAGCAACTGGTGCTTCTCAGTAGTGGCGGGTCGGATTGGTTACAGAGTGCTGGCACGGCTATCAAAGTAGAAGGTGGGTTTTTGGTTACGGCCCGCAAAGTATTTGCCAGTGGGGCACCTGCTGCTAATTTATTGATAACAAGTGCGGTTTATGACGATCCAGAGAACGGGCCTACCGTCCTCCACTTCGCCGTTTCTCTAAATACTCAGGGTGTTTCGATCGAACCTAACTGGAAAGCGATGGGAATGCGCGGAACGGGTTCCCATGATGTTGTCCTCTCGGATGTTTTTATTCCAGAAGCTGCTGTAGCATTGCGCCGAGAGCAAGGGAAATGGCATTTTATTTTCCATCTGATCTCGATGATTGCAATCCCACTGGTGTATTCCGTTTATGTTGGGGTTGCGGAAGCAGCACGCGATCGCACGATTCAACTGGCAATGAAACGCCATCCAGATGACTACCTATGCTACAAGATGGGAGGCTTGGAGAATGAATTAATGGCTGCAAAGTTAGCCCTTCAACACATGGTTTCTACCGCCGAGGTGAGCCAACCAGGTTTTGAAACCACAAATCAAGTCATGACAGGGCGAACACTCGTTGCCAAAGCAGTATTGAATGTGGCAGATCTGGCGATGGAAATTACTGGAGGAAGTGCATTTTATCGCAAGCTAGGTTTGGAGAAATTGTTCCGGGATATGCAGGCAGCCCGCTATCACCCTTTACGGGAGGACGCGCAGCGGAAGCTGTCAGGTCAGTTGGCGCTTGGGTGGGACATGTCTTTCTTATGAAATTTGGTGAGGGAGTTGCCATGACAGCTCAGGCATCTTTTCGTAAGGCTGAAATATCCCAGGCTAGATCGGCATCGTGGGTCAGATCCTGCTCGTCTGACTGCAATAATTGCTCCAGGTCACGGGCTAACTGCCGCGATCGCGCCAAAATTGCGGTGTCATCTGCCTCAATTCCTGCAATTTCAGACAGCGCCTGTTCATCAATAGGTCGGCCTAATATTAATTGTCAAAAGGGGGTTGGAGGCCGCGCTCCCAGGTGGAGATTGTCACCCCCCCCTACCCCCGCTGACATTTTTAGTTTAATGACGCCCAGATACTTGTAGCAGTCCTAAAT
>JBAUTA010000070.1:0-1970 GCA_049581985.1 Kovacikia sp. | reverse complement strand
TTAAAGGGTATGCAGAGGTAAGGGAATGGAGCAAACTTCAATCAGCAGGTGTTTTAGGGGAACCTGGAGAAGTTGTAAGCATTCTCATTAGGCACGTACTATCAGAGTGATGTATATCACGATGACAAGTGATATACGTCACACTAACTCAAAGGAAACGGGACTCCAGAAGAGTCACAAGGAAACGGGACTCCTACTTATTGGGAGTCCCTATTTTGCACTCACACAACTTTCTGTTCTTCTGAGTTTGAAGAAGTTGTAAGGCATTTTTCTAGATGTTGCGCTTCCCATCTACTGTGAAATCAATCCGGTAGTTCTCTTTGTCAAGACCTAAGTTGAATTTCATGATTCGCCTAGTTTTAAATTACTAAGCAGAACCCGGAAAGTTACAGGATAAGAGTTCTAAGCATTTTCTACCAATTTGAGGGGTAGAAACAGAAAAGGAACACCTGAAAAGTGTTCCTTTTCGTTCTGGCAAATGCCTGAAGCCCTTATGGATTAACTAATGGGCGGAGCGAGACTCGAACTCGCAAGCTTTTCAGCGCCGCATTTTGAGTGCGGTGCGTCTACCAATTCCGCCATCCGCCCACGGATTAAGCTTCACTATTATACTGAATTCAGCGACTTTGGAGTCATCCAGATTTAAGGAAAAGCGTATATTCTACCAATTTCGCCATCCGCCGCTAGTTTCAGCTTTTTTGTGATCCTGAATTGGGCGGTGTTGCAGGAGGGAATGGTAAACCTGACTGCTGGACCAGCGATCGATCTCGCGGGCCCGCAGAACTGGAACGGGATGGGTCAGTTGGGCAGTCATTGCCTGTTTCAGCAGTTCTCCAATTTGATCACCACTGATCTCGTCGTATGCCCGCGCCTGGGCCAGGAAAGCATCTAGATTTAATTGCTCCGCTAGTTTGGGAGAACCCCCAGACAGTTTCATCAGAACGGATGCAACAACTCTGGGATTTTGGGTTGCCAGGAGGGCAGCCCGATCGCAGGTAAATTCTGCACACCGGACCCACTCCATGAGCTGCACCTGCAAATTTTGAGCCAGCACTGTTCCGATTCCTCCAGCTGCCTGGATCAAAATATTTGCCAGCGTCAAGTAAACGCCATGATCACACTTCAAATGTCCCAATTCATGGGCTATCACTGCCTGGGTTTCTTCCAGGGTCAGTAAGTCAAGCAAGGAGGTATGGATGACAATGAAGGGACGTTTGCCCCGCATGGCGAATGTATAGGCATTTGGAACTGGATGCTGTCTGACGTAGAGCTGGGGGGGTTCCAGATCCAGGATTTTGCAGGCTTCTAGCAACAACTTATGCAAATCAGGAAGCTGCTGGTCGCTGACCAAAACGCTGGAAGCGATGTTGTCGAGATAGAAAACCTGTTCAGCCAGGGGACCCAGCAAATTTCGAATGACCAGATCTAGCCCAAACAACTGCTTTAAATTGGCAGTTGCACGCAGGTCTAGGGGATGGCGGAAATGGTCAGCTTTTAGACCAATTAAAGGCGTTTTGATGAAGGACATACTGATTGCAGGGGGTTGATCGAAGGCCAGCGGACAACACAACGCACAAGGTCAGTATAACGAGAACTTCTGAGGGACGGTTACGCCTGCTGACGGAGTCGTTCACCAAAAGAACCTGACTGGATTCCTAAAATCTGGAAGAACCCTGCTGCTTCCTGCGGATCCGGCTAGTCTGATTGGGGAAATTATCGGGAATCACCATAAGCAAATGTCAGGACATAGCACTGCTACACCCTGACACCAGGCGATTCTTTACTAAAGATGGATTTTAGTTCAGCTCAGATCTCGTGCAAGCAAATCCTTGCCTGAAAATCGTTTTAGAAGTTGGTCAGCACCGGGTTTTCACTAGCTTCAACCCCCATTTGAGAGCGTTGCAGGCGTGCCCCCAACTTTTTCAACTTGTTGTCCAGGGTTTCATAGCCCCGATCGAGGTGGTGTAACC
>JBAUTA010000069.1:0-3263 GCA_049581985.1 Kovacikia sp. | reverse complement strand
CTATCTTCCTGGTCTACGGCTGCTTCATCATTGGTCGGCAAACTGAGAAATTCTACCGGAATACTCTCTGTTTCAGGAGTCGGCAAAAATGGATGCGTAGAGGAGGAGTCAAAGACAGAACCTGTCAGCAACAACGTAAAGGAATGGCATTGATGGGTATGGACACGACCGGCGAGTATAAGACACAGCTGAATGGGAAGAGGTTCTGATAAAGAATTTGCAGAGACGGAATGCCCCTCTGCGGAAAGTGGGGTCGAGCCTACTCCACAATCCATGACAAGCTGCTCCAGCGCCCAGAGAATTTTTTGCGGAGCCAGCGCAATCGGCGATCCCAACTCAGCCGTAATCAACAAGGTTTCTCCCTCAATCGCGCACTGAACTTGCAAATCCCTGAGTGCCGAAATTTGCTGACTCACTTGAGTAATTTCCTGTTGGAGAACCTGCTGCAGCTGCGGGATCCAGACTCCAACGGCGGTGTTGTCATGTGTTGAATGCATCGGCATAACCCAGATGGTTTAAACCTCGTTAATTAAAAGCAATTACTAATAGAGAACTACCTTGTTGCAATCAAACATAACTGGATGAATAGGGCACCAGATGTTCCTCATTCACTAGAGGACGGCCCTCCGCAAGCCATCGCTTCGCGATCGTGGCGGCCAATCGCCTGACTCTCCTGGAGGGGTTTTTCCTGAGATAAGATCTCATAGTTTGGGGCTCCAGACCTAACTCTTCAGCAGCAGCTTCGTGGGTCAGACCAAAGGCCAGACGAAAAGCGATCGGATGGATCTCTTCAAGCTGATTAACGAATGGCTCGATCGCAGTCTGGTGAGTATTTACAACATTCATATGCAAGGTTAATTAGTTAAATTTCACTGATTTAGCAACTTGCAGGGATCACCACTTGACTGTCCCTAAACGGATCAAAATCATCATCAGGCAATCTAAGAAAGTAAAAATCCCTGAAACCCGAAAAGCATCATCTTGGTACCTGGATATTCCCAGCGATTACCGCTTGAATAGGCCCCACGACTTGCCAGTGCAAGCCACTGTTTGCCAGGTAGCTGGTGTAATTAAACTAGAAATGACATTGGGGAAAGAGGGGGTGGCCCTCCTAACTGGAGGCGTTTCTCCTACCCTCTGCCTATCCCTCTGCCTATCATTGATGACACCTACCTACTGACTAGACCCGTGGCTTACCAACCTGAAAGTCGCTGTAACAGATGGGGATGACAGGCATTCCATAGCTTTCTTTGATCAGCTTTCATCGCGGTAAAGTTTCAACATTTGTCATCGGATCGACCTAACAGTCTCGTGGCATACCATAACATCATAAAAAGTGTGAGACAATCAGCTTCACGAGAAATATACATAACCGCTCATCAAGGTATGTTATTACTGTGCATAGAATTGTAGTCTAGTAGGCACTGGAGAGAGTGTTCAAATGGATGCTTTTTTAGGTTCTTTGTCCGAAGCCAGCCATACGTTCTCGAGCTTTGTTGATTTACTGCACGGTAGGGCACAAAATCAACCTGAAAAAGCCGCTTATGTTTTTCTCGATCGCGGTGAAACGGAATCATATACCCTAACTTACAAAGAACTGGATACTCGAGCAAAAGCAATTGCCGCTCATCTTCAGAATCTGTCTGGGCCTGGGGAAAGAGCCTTATTACTTTATCCACCCGGTTTGGACTACATTACTGCATTTTTAGGGTGTTTGTATGCTGGAGTCGTGGCTGTTCCGGCTTATCCACCACGCAATAATCAAAATTCAACCCGGTTACAGGCGATCGTCACCGATGCTCAGGCGAAAATCGTCCTGACAACCACATCCTTTATGTCCAGTATTGAGCGCTGGCTTAAGCAGGAGCCTCAATTAGCGACAATGAATTGGCTAACGACCGATGACATTGCCAATGACGATCAAACCAACTGGCACCAACCCGCCATTACCCGTGAGACTCTGGCATTCCTGCAATACACTTCCGGCTCTACCGGAATGCCCAAAGGCGTGATGGTGAGCCACGGCAATCTTATGCACAATTCAGCCTCAATTCACTATTGCTTTGCCGATACACCCCAAAGTCAGGGGGTGAGTTGGCTACCGCCCTACCACGATATGGGGTTAATTGGCGGTATTCTGCAACCCCTGTATGTGGGAGCTTCCATGGTTTTGATGTCGCCTGTAGATTTTCTACAAAAACCCGTTCGCTGGTTGCAGGCTATTTCCCGTTACCAGGCTACCACCAGTGGCGGCCCTAATTTTGCCTATGACCTGTGCGTTAGCAAGATTAAACCCGAACAGTTGGAGGAACTTGACCTGAGTAGCTGGGATCTGGCGTTTACAGGAGCAGAGCCTGTGCGGGCAGCCACGATTGAGGAGTTTTCAGCAACCTTTGCCGCCTGTGGCTTTCGTAAGGAAGCTTTCTATCCCTGCTATGGCATGGCAGAAACAACGCTGATTGTTTCCGGTGGATTGAAAGCAAAAACGCCTATTATTCAAACCGTTAAAGCAGATGCTTTAGAGCAGAATCAGATTGTTTCTGGGCGGAATAAAGACGACGGGCGATCTCTGGTCGGGTGTGGTCAGCGCTTGCCAGATCAAAAAACGATAATTGTTGACCCCAACACGTTGACAGCCTGCTCAGACAATCAGGTGGGAGAGATCTGGGTATCGGGACCCAGTGTTGCTCAAGGCTATTGGAACAAATCCGAAGAGACAATCCAGGCTTTCCATGCCCATCTAGCAGATACAGGGGAGGGACCCTTTCTACGCACAGGAGATCTGGGCTTTTTACACCAGGGAGAACTATTTATCACCGGAAGAATTAAGGATGTGATTATCATTCGGGGACAAAACCACTATCCTCAAGATATTGAACTCACGGTCGAAAACAGTCATGCCGCGTTACGTCCTGGCAGTGGAGCCGCATTCTCGGTTGAAATCAAAGGATCAGAGCGATTGGTGGTTGTCCATGAGGTTGAGAGGAGTTACCTCAAAAAACTAAATGTGAAAGAAGTGGTTGGCAATATTCGCCAGAGCGTTTCTGCACAACATGACTTACAAGTTTATGCCGCCATTCTTGTCAAAACGGGAAGC
This sequence comes from Kovacikia sp., assembly GCA_049581985.1. Lineage (GTDB taxonomy): Bacteria > Cyanobacteriota > Cyanobacteriia > Leptolyngbyales > Leptolyngbyaceae > Kovacikia. The sequence goes on along the minus strand of JBAUTA010000069.1, from coordinate 166 downwards.
ATTCCCAAAACTTCCAGCGGTAAAATTCGACGCCATGCCTGTAAGGCTGAATTTCTAAGCGGTAGTCTGAGTATTGTCGATGATTGGAGCGAAGATCCTCAATGCAAGTCTGAGTTCATCAATTTACAGGCTGAAATTTCATCCGTCCTCCAGAGACTCTCCCGGT
>JBAUTA010000068.1:0-6225 GCA_049581985.1 Kovacikia sp. | reverse complement strand
TAAACTCAATTATCCATGCACCCTGGACATGGCGCATTATGTTTGGGTATCTGGCAATTATGCTATTCCTGCCAGTCCTTGCCATGTTGCTCAAGGCAACTGCGGTTGGACCTGGGGAGTTCTGGCGGATTGCCACCAGCCCAGTTGCCCTGTCCACCTACGATGTCACCTTCACTACGTCGTTAATTGCCGCCCTAATTGATGGGGTGTTTGGCACACTGATTGCCTGGGTTTTGGTCCGATACGAGTTTCCCTTGAAGCGCTTCATCGATGCCTCCATTGACCTCCCCTTCGCCTTACCCACAGCAGTTGCAGGGTTGACGTTGGCAACGGTTTACAGCGAAAACGGTTGGATTGGCTCCTTGTTTGCTCCGTTTGGCATCAAGCTTGCCTTTAACCGAATTGGGGTGGGAATTGCCATGACGTTTATCTCGCTGCCGTTTGTAGTGCGGACGGTGCAGCCCGTTTTGATGCAAATAGAGCGAGAGATTGAAGAAGCTGCCTGGTGTCTGGGGGCAACCCAGTGGCAAACTTTCTGGAAAGTGCTGCTGCCACCACTGTTTCCTGCCATTTTAACCGGAGTCGCGCTAGGATTCTCCCGTGCCGTCGGCGAGTACGGTTCGACGGTGATTATTTCGTCAAATACTCCGTTCAAAGATCTGATTGCACCGATTTTGATCTTCCAACGTCTGGAGCAGTATGACTATTCCGGTGCCACTGTCGTCGGCATTGTGCTGCTGATCCTATCGCTGATTATGTTGCTGGCAATTAACCTGATTCAAGCCTGGGGCAAACGGTATGACTGATAATATTTTGGGACCTTCGCTGCAAACTTCTGACCCTGCCCCTGAAAAGCTCCCCTTAGAACAGCAGAGTTGGGTTCCTGGGCTCCTGATTGGAATTGCTCTTACGTTTTTAGGAGTAGTGCTTTACATTCCTGCTCTGAATGTTTTCTATCAAGCCTTTCACAAGGGGATAGGGCCATTTTTATCAAATCTGGCGCAGCCAAATTTTTTGGAGGCGGTCAAGTTAACCCTGTTGATTGCTTTGATTGCTGTCCCTGCAAACACCATCTTTGGGCTTGCCACTGCTTGGGCAGTCGCTCGAAAGCGATTTCCGGGTCGGACGTTACTCTTGAGCATTATCGACTTACCCTTTGCCATTTCGCCTGTTGTTGCAGGCTTGATGATTGTGCTGCTGTATGGGCGACAGGGATGGTTTGGCGGTTGGCTGCAAGCGCATGGCATCAATATTGTGTTTGCGTTTCCGGGGATGGTGCTGGCAACGATGTTTGTCAGTATGCCTTTTGTAGCCCGTGAAGTGATTCCTGTCCTGGAAGAAGCAGGAACCGATCAGGAGGAAGCGGCTTATACGCTGGGTGCGAATAACTTGCAAACGTTTTGGCGGGTAACGGTACCGAATATTCGCTGGGGCTTGCTCTACGGTTTGATTTTGACTAACGCTCGATCGATGGGTGAATTTGGCGCAATTTCTGTGGTGTCTGGAAATATTGCGGGGAAAACTCAAACTTTACCGCTATACGTGGAGGAGACTTACAAACAATATGATACAGAAGCTGCCTACGCCGCCGCCGTGTTATTGGCATTGCTGGCCGTGGTGACGTTGATATTGAAGGAGATTTTGGAGCGGAAGACAGGTGCTAGTCGCAAGAAAGTGCATTAATCATACGAACAAACTATGACTGAAGACAGTCGGCTGACCCATCAACGGATTCGCCTACGAATTCCTAAACATTACCACCAGGAACCAGTCATCTCTCGTCTGGTATCTCACTATCATCTGACTGTGAATATTACGGCTGCCATTTTAGGTGGGAACGCGAATGGGGATGGTTGGTTTGATTTAGATTTGCAGGGAACAAATGCCCATATTCAGAACGCATTGATTTATTTGAATGAACTAGATCTAGAACTCTGGAATGAGCACGAGGCAGATGGTTGGTGATGATGGTGAGTATGGGGTTGTTGGGAGGACTGCCTCTACTCCACAGTTTTCTGGGCATAGCAGCCTCAACCAGATTCGTCTGCGAGTCCAAATCCCTGCTCGCTATCGACAGGAGCCAATTATTTCTCGGTTGATTTCTAAACATGGGTTGGTTGTCAATATTCTTGGGGCGATGCTGCGCGGGAATTCGGAAGAACAGGGATGGCTTGATTTGGAATTAAGGGGGACAGCGCAGCAAATTAGATCAGGTTTAATCTATCTGGAATCGTTTCAGCTCAAGCTTGTAGGCAAGCCGAATTCGGATGGAGATAGCTGGTATTACTGACATTTTAGAAAAAATACTTATTATCGATAAATAAACCGTAGTATTCTAAATACACGCATAGTACCAAGAGGAACACGATGGGTATTTCTGTTCAAAATGTTTCAAAGCATTATGGTTCATTCCATGCAGTTGATCAGGTCAATCTGGACATTAAAACAGGGTCCCTGGTCGCTTTGTTGGGGCCGTCTGGATCGGGAAAATCTACCCTGCTACGGATGATTGCTGGCCTGGAAAAGCCGGACTCTGGTCAAATTTATCTGGTAGGCGAAGATGCAACCTATCGGCGTGTCCAGGATCGCCATATCGGCTTTGTATTCCAGCATTATGCTTTGTTTAAGCATTTAACGGTGCAGCAAAATGTAGAGTTTGCGATGGAAATTCGCAAAATTCCGAAAGCCAAGATCCACGATCGGGTCAAGGAACTATTGGGTCTGGTGCAGTTGCAGGGGTTAGGCGATCGCTATCCCTCCCAGCTTTCCGGTGGGCAACGACAACGGGTAGCGTTAGCGCGGGCACTCGCGGTTCAACCCCGAGTTTTATTGCTCGATGAACCTTTTGGTGCACTTGATGCCAAAGTTCGAAAGGAGTTGAGAAGCTGGCTAAGACGTCTTCATCAGGAAGTCAATGTAACAACCGTCTTTGTCACCCATGATCAGGAAGAAGCAATGGAAGTGGCCGATGAAATTGTGGTTATGAACAAAGGCAAGGTTGAGCAGGTCGGCTCAGCCACAGAGATTTATGATCATCCGGCAACTTCCTTTGTCATGAGCTTTATTGGTCCTGTCAATGTGCTTCCCGCCAGTGCAGGAATTTTGCCACGGACAGGAAAGTCTGTTGCGGGCGATCGCTCCATTGCCCAGGATGCGTCTGCGTCTGTGTTTCTACGTCCCCATGACTTAGTGATCCAGCCAGTTGCGGCGGAGAATGCGGTGCCTGCCAGCGTGGAACGGGTAATTCACCTGGGTTGGGAAATTCAGGTTGAGCTAATTTTGGATTCAGGCCAACTGGTGACCGCTCACCTTAGCCGGGAGGCATTCGATACGCTTCAAATAGCGCGTCATCAGCGGGTGTATGTCACAACTAAGCAGGTGAGAGTGTTTTCAGACTTAGCGTATGCGCTAAGTGAACACTAGTGTTGCAAATCATAAATTTTGCACCGTGGGGGAGTGGAAGCTTCGCCTCCAAAAAGGGGTTTTCCCCCTTTCCCCCCTCCAAAGCTTTCGTTTTAGTCTACTGGCAGCCTGTCGGAGAAACCTGAGCAACCCCGATGAGGCTATGCAATCGCTTCAAGTTAAAGGCAAGGCAGACCAGAGACCATTCACCTTGAATGTTTTTCAAGCCGCGCAGCGAGAACTGACGAAATCCAATCGCCTCCTTGATTATTCCAATCACCGGTTCAACCGTATATTTTGGCAAACGATAGAGCGCCTGGCCTTCATCAGTCCTGAGTCTATAAGCCATCTTAAACCTGCTGGATGATTTCGTCCGTACAGGCTGAGATGATTGATATCGAAAATGTTCGGTATCATTCTGCATCATCACCTGTGTTCGCTTGCTGGCAAATCGCAGCAAGTTTTGCCATCCAATCATCAAAGATTGGATCGTTGGCAAAAACTCCAGCGTAGGACATCCGAACTGCTGGATCTTGGGCATTTGAGAGCATATCTACTTTAATGGTCACCCACCTACCCGTTGCCAGGACGCGGACAAAATCTCACCACAGCCCTGATTGACCAACTCGGCGACTATGGGTTGGGCGACATTCACCTCGTCGTGCTGTCGGCCTGTGAAACGGCAGTAGGCGATCGCGCCAGCGACGGCATCGAAATCCCTGGCATCAGCTATTTTTTCCTCAAAAACGAGGTGAAAGCCGTCATGGCATCCCTCTGGTCGGTCAACGATGCCAGCACCAGCTTGATAATGCAACAGTTTTACAAACAGCTTGCGACGAGCAAAATGACCAAAGCGGAAGCGTTGCAGCGTGTACAGCAACAGTTCATCACGGGCAAACTCACTGCCCAGGATGCGCCCAGCCGAGCAGCAACCCTTATTTCTAAGGGGAATTCGCCTCTCCGCCAACGCTCTAACGGTGATTTCTCCCACCCTTTCTACTGGGCACCGTTCATTCTCATTGGCAACAGCCTGTAAACCTGCATAACCGTTTTCCTATGAGAGGAACAGTTGATTGCAACGGTCCTTAGATTGGCGATCGCGCGTGTCCACGGGTGTGGAGTATAAAGGATGTGGTGAAGGCAACAAAAACCAGTTGTAGCTATGACAGAAATTGGTAGCATGCGGTGCCAATTGCTTTCTATACGATCACGCTAGCGCCCACCATTCCATTAATCGATGCAATCTACTTCAATTATTTTATTCCAGCTCATCCATCATTGTCCTAGAGGAGTTTAGCCATGCCTGCCATCAAACGTCGTCATTTCCTCCAGTCTGCTGGAGCCACCCTTGCCGCGATCGGGCTGAGCCAGGTTGATTTCTTGCAGCAGGCCAGCCAGTTCGATCGGGTGAATGCCCAAAGCGCACCGCGTAAATTTGCTCTCCTCGTAGGCATCAACGCTTACCCCAATGGAAATTCTCTGAGCGGCTGTCTTACCGACGTGAGATCGATGCAGATCTTGCTGGAACATCGCTATGGCTTTGACCCCAGTAACATTAAAGTGCTGACCGATGCTCAGGCCACACGGCAGGGGATTCTGTCTGCCTTTGAAACCCATCTGATTGCTCAGGCAAACCCAGGGGACGTGGTGGTGTTTCACTTCTCTGGTCACGGTCATATGGTGCTCGACCCTGACCCCAATCCAGGCTTTACCTACAACAACAAAGGCGTAAACGGTACACTCATCCCCTACGACGTAGACAAAGGTGAGCCGAACAACATTCGTAGCATCATGGGGCATACCCTGTTCCTATTGATGTCTGCCTTGAAAACGGAGAATGTGACGGTTATTCTGGATAGCTGCCACTCTGGCGGTGGGTTGCGAGGCAACACAAAAATTCGTGCGTTCAATTTACGCGACAGCCAGAACAATCAAATTTATATTCCTGATGCACCCCAAGAAGAGTTGGCATACCAGAAGACGCTGCTGAACACGATCGGTATGTCTGAGCCAGAGTTTAAGCAAAAGCGCAAGCTCGGCATTGCCAAAGGGATTGGCATTGGCGCTGCCAAGCTCGATCAGGAAGCGCAGGATACCGCCTTTAATGGGTTTAATGCCGGAGCCTTTACCTACTTACTCACGCGTTATCTCTGGCAATTGCCGATCGCCCAACCCCTCGACTCCATGTTCACAAACCTGGAACTCAGCACCCAAATGCTGGTGGACAAAACCGGAACGCAGGTGCCGAACTATGAAGCGAAGCCCAAAAGTGGCAATCAACAGCAGCCCATCTTCTTCGCCACCGCACCACGACCCGCCGCCGAAGCCGTCATTTATGAATCACCTCAACCCGGACAACCGATTGCATTTTGGCTGGCAGGCGTATCTCCTAGCGCGTTGGAGTCCTATGAAACTGGAGCCGTGTTCAACCTCATTGATGCTCAAGGGCAGACGATCGGCGAAGTGGAGCAGACAGTCCCACGTAAGGGGTTAGAAGCAGCAGGTAAATTGCGATCGGGCAGCATTCAGCCAACCAAAGGGATGCTGTTGCGCGAGCAAATTCGCAGTGTACCCACCAACATCAAGCTAAAAGTGGGACTTGACCCATCGTTAGGCGAGACGTTGCCAACTATTCAAAGCTCACTGAGTACCATGAGTTGGTTGGCGGTGATGCCAACCAATCAGCAGCCGTCTGTTGATTACATCATCGGGCGCATGACGACCGAGAATACAAAACGCTTGCAAGCCAGGAGTCTGGCTTTACCACCTGTCGATGCGATTAGTCTCTTTACGGCTGACCTGACACCCATTCCCGAGGCCTTT
>JBAUTA010000067.1:0-1969 GCA_049581985.1 Kovacikia sp. | reverse complement strand
GCCCCAGCCTATGCAGGTATTCCCCTAACCCACCGGGCGTATAGTTCTTCAGTTACATTTGTAACCGGGCATGAGGGAGCAGGCAAATACCGCCCAGCAGTCAACTGGCAGGCGATCGCCCAGGGATCGGAAACGATTGTTGTTTACATGGGGATTCACAATTTGCCCTATATTTTGCAGCAACTTGAGCTTGCCGGGCTTTCTTCGGAGACGCCGATCGCCCTCATCCGCTGGGGCACCCGCCCCGAACAGGAAGAACTGATTGGGTCGCTTGGAACCATTGTGCACCAGGTGGAAGCCGCTCAATTTGGTGCGCCTGCGATCGCAGTCATCGGTTCTGTCGTCAACTTGCACCCCGTTCTGATGGGTTAAAGCCCTATTCGTGCTCGCGGTTCTGGGGGGCATTAAACTTATAAAGTTACCCATGGTTGCCAACATTGTCTGCAAAGATTGAATTATGGGTTGAGGAAGCAGGGGAACGCCTGGATGCGTATCTGGCTGAGCAGTTGCCGGATTTATCGCGATCGCGCATTCAAAAACTGATCTCAGACCAGCAGGTTTGGGTGAATGGGGAGAGTTGTACCTCCAAGAAAACCCCGGTTCACGATGGCGATCGGATTCAGCTCACCCTGCCTGACGCCGAACCGCTCGATGTCCAGCCAGAGAATATCCCTTTGGAAATTCTCTATGAAGATGATCACCTGCTGATTCTAAATAAGCCCGTGGGGATGGTTGTCCATCCCTCCCCCGGCCATACGGCTGGGACACTGGTGAATGCGTTGCTGTGGCACTGCCGCACCGCAGCCGGTGTCAGCACCTTATCAGGCATTGGTGGCATTCAGCGGCCTGGGATTGTGCATCGGTTGGATAAGGATACCAGTGGCGCGATCGCCATTGCCAAAACCGATCAGGCTCACCAGTATTTACAACACCAGTTCCAGGCAAAAACTGCTCGTCGGAGTTATGTTGCCGTTGTCTATGGTGCTCCTGCTGGCGAAGGGGGCACGATCGATTTACCGATTGGTCGCCATCGGGTTGACCGCAAGAAGATGGCGATCGTTCCAGAAGAAAGGGGGGGGCGTAGAGCCGTTACCCACTGGCAAATCAAAGAACGGTTGGGCAACTATACACTGATCAACTTTGAACTGGAAACGGGACGAACCCACCAGATTCGAGTTCACTCTGCGCACATGGGCCACCCCATTGTAGGCGATCAGGTTTACGGCGCGGGGCGTTCAATTGGGGTCAATCTGGAGGGTCAGACGCTCCATGCCTGGCGCTTGCGGCTTCAGCATCCGGCATCGGCGGTATGGATAGAAGCGATCGCCCCCCTGCCTCCCTACTTCTCCACTCTTTTATCGGTCTTGCGGCGGCGGGTTGCAGGTAACCAGGAGTAAGCAGGTAAAAGGGGATGGGGGCAGATTAAGCTGAGTAAGGTTGCACCGACTTTTACTTAAAGGATAGGGATGATCAGAGGATGGGATGATGAACCTTTTCCACCCTTCTGCTCTCTCAACATCCGACCTTTTCAACACGCTGCTTGGATCGCAAAGGGTGAACAAGTAAAGCTTCCTGAAAATGCTACCTGGGTTGTTTACTGAAATGGCAAAGCGCATTCGATTCTCTGAATAGCTCTCCAACAAGACTCTTTCTTACACCATTCTGTAACATTACGTCCGTCAGGTGGATGCAAGATTATTTGGTGAACTTCCCTGGAAATAATTTGAATTGCTTGTTGAACTGATGGAGTAAGGCTCTGCTGCTTCCAGATCCAATCTAGATCGATGTCTTGTTGAAATTTATAGCTCAGGTATGCCAGGCTATAGGTAACAATATTAGCTCGATAGCCGCCGAACTTTTCATTCTGAACAATTTTCTCTGCACTTTTGAACAGAATTGCTTTGGCGATGAGGCGGGTAAAGTAGGTTTCATCTGGCTCAGTACATCTTTTCTCGGCTAAGTCAACTGT
>JBAUTA010000066.1:0-6380 GCA_049581985.1 Kovacikia sp. | reverse complement strand
CGACCCCAACGGCTGGGTTATTCAGGGGTTGAACAACGTTTAGTAAGTAGTCAGGCTGAACCTGAACATCGCTGTCTGCCAACAACAAGAGATTGTATTTTGCCGCAGTCGCCGCGTTTGCCAGATTGCTGACTTTCAGATTCGTGCCAATTACGCGATCGCTGATGATCAGTTGAATATCAACCGCTGGAAAGTCCCGAATGATTTGCTGCACGACTTCGATACTGGGATCGAGACAATCCTGAACCCCAAAAATGATTTGATAGGCCGGATAATCCTGACGGCAGAACGATGCGAGGTTTTCGTAGGCATCGTTGTCGAGTCCACAAATAGGTTTCAGAATGCTGACCGGCGGCTGGAAATTTGCATCAATCTGATTTGAATGCGCAAAAAACTCACTTGCAGCATATATCGCAAAGGCGTAGTATGCGATCGCTGCCAGGCTCAAGCAAAAGGCGAGAAACTGGAAACCATGTTCCAGATCCAAAAGCCAAGCCTGATTTATACGTAAACCCACAAGGGATAGATGCAGACAAAGCATAAGGGTTTTGCATTTTGAAGTGATCAGTTGTTAGCTGTTAGCTGTTGGCTCTTAGTCTGCAATAACCAGCAACTAACAACCTGACAATCTCGCCCATCGGTCCTATGCTTGAGCAATTCGATTGATGCGTGCGTGTTCCGCAGCCTGGGTGCGGCGCTCCTTTAAGTAGGAGAAAAATTCTCCGCCTTCCCGCAGACGGCGCACCAGCATTTGGCGGTCGCTCAGCATTTCGCGCACGTTCGGAATAATTGCCTGCGGGCGGAAATAGAAGCGACGATACATCTGCTCAACCGCATCCTCAATTTCTGCATTCGAGAGCGTTGGATACTGCAACGTTGAGGTTTGAATCCCCGACTCAGCAACAAGCAGGTTATCCGTAAACCAGTTGTTTGCCTTTGCCTGCTCGTAAAGTTCCGTACCGGGATAGGGCGCGGCGATCGACACCTGAATCGTATGGGGATTAATTTCACAGGCAAAGTGGATTGTTTCCTCGACGGTTTCCCGCGTTTCAATTGGCAACCCGATGATAAAAGTACCGTGAACCGTAATTCCCAGATCGTGACAGTTTTTCATGAACTGTCGGGCAACGTCGAGTCTGATTCCCTTTTTGATGTTGTTAAGGATTTCCTGATTGCCAGATTCAAACCCAACCAGCAGCAAGCGCAACCCATTATCCCGTAACTGCTTGAGGGTGTCGTAATCCAGATTGGCGCGGGCGTTACAGCTCCAGGTCAGCTTCAGCCGCTTCATATGTTCGCTAATCGCGATCGCCCGTTGCTTGTCAATCGTGAATGTGTCGTCATCGAACATATATTCACGCACACGATCGCCAAAAATTGCCCTTGCCTCTTCCATCTCACGCCCAACTGCCTCCGGGCTTTTGTGTCGGTACACATGCCCCCCAATCGTTTGGGGCCAGAGGCAAAAGCTACATTTTGCTGGACAACCCCGCCCCGTATAAAACGAGACGTAGGGGTGCAACAGGTAGCCAATAAAGTATTTGGTGATATCGAGATCACGGGCATAGGTCGGCAACACGCTAGGCATGGCATCCCAATCATGGATCAAGTCGCGATCGGGGGTATGGTGCAAATTGCCAGACTGGTCGCGGTAGCTCAACCCTTTGATCTGATCCCAAGGTTCCCCGCTGGCCAGATCCTTACAGGTATAGTCAAACTCGTGACGGCAGACAAAATCAATAATGGGATGCTCCCGCAGGGTTTGTTCCGGCAAAACCGCAACGTGGGCACCTATAAATCCCACCTGGGTCGCTGGATTTTGGGCTTTAATCGCCTCTGCACATTTCACATCATTGGTTAAAGAGGGTGTACTGGTGTGCATAATCACCAGCTCATAGTCTTTCGCAATCTTCAGCACATCCTCAACGGTTTGGCCATGGGGAGGAGCATCCACTAGCTTACTGCCTGGCACCAGGGCAGCGGGTTGTGCCAACCAGGTGGGATACCAGAAGGAGGTAATCTCGCGCTTGGCCTGATATCTGGATCCGGCACCCCCATCAAACCCATCAAACGAGGGTGGGCTTAAAAACAACGTTTTTTTCACAAAGAGATCTCCCAAATGAATGGCGAACTGTCTTCAAACTGGTGAGAAGCAAAAAAACCTGGGCTAAGTTTTTGATTCAGAGATTATACGCCGTAGCCTTGCGATTTCAGGGTACCCCCTGCCGCTAGAATTTTGAGACACTCACTTCCGGATTCGCGGTTGCTTGACGCTGGGGCAGCAGTTTGAGGGTGCGGTAAGCGATCGTTGCCAGGCGGGGCAGCAGCTGGGGTTGCAGCAGGCGATCGTCAAACACACTCATCCGACGAGTATTTTCCTTCAGCGCTGTTTCAAGGAATTGAGTTGGCGTCAGGTCATCAATAAAGGTTTGGGCACCCGTAGCGGTAAACCCTGTGCCACTCCCATCCGCCGCACCACTGCCAAAGGCTTTCACCAGATTCATGATGGCGCGGCTGTAGTGCCACACCGCATGGGTTCCTTGTAAGATTTTGGCTTCTCTGCCCTGATTGACTTGCAGATAAGTCACCCAATTTACGAAAAACACGATATGGCGTGCCTCTTCGTGAATAATCGGGTCAAAGATAGTAAATAGAGCCCCTGGAAAATAGTTTGCCTGGCGCGCCAACTCAAATAAGCCAAAGGCAAAAAACGTATCGAGACACTCGCCAAAGCCAAAGTCAATAAAAGCTGTTTCAATATTAGCGGGCACCACAGGAGCTGGAGGCTCTGTAATCTTAACGTCGTAGCGCCGAATCAGATATTCAATCAACCGGGCATGGCGAGCTTCTTCCCGGCCTTGCAGGGCGATCGCCTCCCGAATCATAGGATCGCTCACCGTTTCTGCAAACGCACTCACCATTACCCCCGCTTCCCGCTCAATGGTTAACGCTTCTTCCCAAAAAGGAATGGCACGTAAGCGATCCAGGGTTGCGTCATCTAGCTGGGGCCAGGGGAGCTTTTCAGGATCATAATCCTGATAGCTATCCATAAAGCTCTGGCAAAAAAGTTCTTTGTGGGCATCAGAACCAATTTTCATGCTTACTTTCCGTGAGATGCTTAGAATTGCAACAATACATCAATTTTGTTTAAGTTGTGAACATTAGTGCTAGTAGACCAAAACGAAAGTTTTGAAGGGGGGGAAACCCCCTTTTGGGGGCGAAGCCCCCATTCCCCCATGTTGCAAAATTTATGATTTGCAACACTAGTAGTTTTCCTACAACTGCCATGGGGCGATTGTTACACCTGAGAAATACCTGTTCGTCACTTTCATGCCTTAGTAAAGCCCCTTATTTCCCTTAAAGCAAACATCCATCATCGCATCATCCTGTCACCAGTCTTTAGGCTTCCTGCTTTCCACTTCCTGCTTTTCACTTTTCCTGCTTTCCACTTTTTCCGCTTTTCAAACTAAGACCGCCCACCTTGTAGAATACGCGCTTAGAGCCTTGTAGAAAGGGGGCAAGGGGGAAAAGGCCAAAGTAATGTTCTACAGGTCTGGCATGTAGAACCTGTGAACTTAATGTGGCAACAGCGCTACATACGTATGGACAGGTTTGGCACCCAAGCAAGCGGCTGAATGCACAGACTCTGGCGAAACCTGCCCCTTGTATCTTCAGAGGTAGGTAACCCGTCTACCAATCCCGTACATTCTTGCTTGGAAATCTCCTTAGCCTTCCTTAGCCTATAGAGCAGTTTGCAGATCAGTGCAGGGCAGGGGGCAGGAGACTACGGAAATTGCTTGCGGACCTTTCTCTCTTTGGATTGCGATTATTGCAATTAAATATATTGACACCTCATATCGACACCTCTTAATCGATACCTCATATCGATACCTCTAAGTGCAGGGGACCAGCCTTTGGCAGGTATCCGTTCGGTCATCGCCAAGATTTTCGCTCGCATGTCAGGCCTTTACAGTTTATCGGGCTTATTTTGTTTTCATTCCTGAGGAAGATTCGCTAAAATGGCAGCTAAGGAGCCGATAAGAAACTGGTCTCCCTGGGTTAACTAGATACATTCAGCTCATTTCCAGCTCATCACGCTTTTTATGGAATCAAATAGTCGGTTTGCTAATTCGATCGAGCATCCAAAAAATCGATTAGCAGAACTTGTCGGGACGTTGATTGCGCTATTGACGCTGATCCTTCCTCTGGCTATGATTTTCCACTATTCTGAAACCACAGAATTTTTCCAAGTGCCTGATAATGAACTCTCAAGGTTGGGTAAGTAGGGATTCCTGCTTCCCTTACAACCATCCTGCCTGAAATCATTCTGCCAATACATATGGCAGTCCTAATATCAGTTGTGAGTTTTCAGTTGTGAGTCTGAGAAGCTTTGTGAGCAAGGATTCCACTGGAGTCCTTGCTCACAATCCATATAGGAGCGCTAGATAAAGGGGCAGGCTGACAGGAGGACCGGAGGATGCTCCCTGGCATAGGTTAGACAACCAGGGTTTGGTTAGTGCTAAAGGCCAAGCATTGCCTCGGAGTCTGAATCCCTGCGACTCCGCGTTACTCGATCCCTACTGATTGTCCCTTGACTGTTTTTTTAAAGGTTTTGATAAACCTCTAAAAAAAAGCCCGATTCTGCGCCTTATACTTGCAGGATGGGGACAAATCTTGGAGAATAACGGAACTCCAATCCACGTCCAAGATCGCTATGATCTGGGTAGAGAACTTTTTATTTGAAATTTTTTGGATTCGATTATGACTTCCTACGCCTCCTCCTCTGCTAAAGCCGAAATGAGTGAATTACGGCGGTTGAGAACCTTACTTCCACCAGAATTGCAAAGCTGGGTATCGGTAGAAGGAACGACCGCAGTTAATCCACCGCTGATTACCTCAGAAGAGATTGGCAAAGATGAGGTCGAGGTTCAGATCGATATGGTGAAGTGGGAGCAGTTGGCCCTAGATCAGCGAAACCTGTTATTCTGGCATGAAGTTGCTCGCATCCAAAACGACACCATCCCTAAGGATGGTTGGGAAATGGCAGCTTTAGCGATCGGCTTGGGCGGTGCAGTCGGTGAGCTTTGGGTCCAGGATGGGCTGCTATTGATCCTGGCACTGGCATTGTGTGGCGTGTCTGGCTGGCGGCTTTGGCAAAAGAATAATAACGAGAAGGTAATGAAGGATCTAGTTGAGGCCGATGAAAAAGCGATCTCCCTGGCCCAACGTTTTGGCTATACCCTACCCAATGCCTACAAAAGCCTTGGGAGTGCGCTTAAGGTTCTCATTGAACAATCCCCTAAGAAGCGTCTGCGGTCCAAATATGAGTCTAGATTAGATGCTTTGAAGAAGAGTGCTGCTAAAGCCAAAGCAAAACTGAAGACCCAACCTATGGACGCCTATTAATTCTAGCCTGGGGGGAATAATCGCTTCCGGGCTTAATCCATCCAATTTTTATCTATATCATTGCGTACAACTTTTTAGGATGGTTTCCCATCAAAGGGATCCGAAAAAGTCAATAAAAAGTTTGGGAAAATCCAAAGTTTTCCACAGGAAACTCGTTTTTTTGAGGGTTTTCCACAGATTTTGCTGAGTTTTCCACAGATTCCTGTCGTAGAAGTAGGAAAGGGTAAAGGCTAAAATTTTAACCTTTACCCTTGATTTCTATCCCCCTTTACTCCCACTCGATCGTTCCCGGTGGCTTTGAGGTAATGTCGTACACTACCCGATTTACCCCCCGGACCTCATTCACAATCCGGTTTGAGATCAGTTCCAGTAGATCGTAGGGAACCCTTGCCCAATCGGCTGTCATCCCGTCTTCACTGGAGACAAAACGAAGGACGATCGGGTAAGCATAGGTGCGCTGATCTCCCATCACTCCAACGCTGCGGATGGGCAACAACACTGCAAACGCCTGCCAGAGGTCATGATATACGCCGTGCCGATTAATTTCCTGGCGAACGATAAAATCAGCATCTCGTAAAATATCCAGTCGATCGTCAGTCACTTCACCCAGAATCCGAATTGCCAGGCCAGGACCGGGGAAGGGATGACGCTGGACAATTTCTTCCGGCAGACCGATGGAACGCCCCACCTTCCGCACCTCATCCTTAAACAGTTTGCGGAGCGGTTCAACCAGCTTAAAGCGCAGATCCTTGGGTAACCCCCCCACATTGTGATGGCTCTTGATCTTGACCGCAACCCGTTCACCCGTCTGGGGATCAACGTTAGTATCGGCGGATTCAATCACGTCTGGATAAAGGGTGCCCTGTGCCAGATAGTCAAAGGGGCCAAGGCGTCTGGATTCTGCTTCAAACACCTGGATGAATTCGTGCCCGATGCGCTTTCGCTTCTCTTCGGGATCGGTAACACCTTGAATT